>JAFRQP010000088.1 GCA_017428565.1 Oscillospiraceae bacterium | reverse complement strand
GGCATCAAGATCAACACCCACTGCCGCAACGGCGAGTGCGGCTTCTGCCGCAGCCACCTGCTCTCCGGCGAGATCTTCGTCTCTCCCATCGGGGACGGACGCCGCAGAATGGACAAGGAGATGGGCTGGTTCCACGCCTGCTCCTCTTGGCCCCTCAGCGATCTGAAGATCAAGATCCCCATCATGTAAACAGACTTTTGTAAATAAAACGCAGCAAGCGGCATGGTCTAAAAGCCATGCCGCTTGCTGCGTCAATCGCGAAGAAAGAATGAAAACTATTCTATTGATCGGAACTGCGTTCGTGTGCTTGTGTTTCCAGAAAAAGATCCAGCTGTCGGAAAAACTCCCAAAGAGCCTCTTCCTCGCTGCGGCCCATGAGGATCAGACCGTCCCAGTTGAGAGCCAGATCGGAAGGGTAGACCCTTATGATATAGTCCAGAAAATCTGCCATAAAATGAAGGCGATACCCTTCATACTCCAACACGGCGTATGTGTAGCCAAGAAGAAAGAGATAGAGCCTTGTGATAGAAGGGGTACCCAGCCACATACCGGGCCGTTCCCGTATCTGAAACAGCAGGCGATACAGACGGGCTTCATTGTCTTTGTTTTTCTCTGAGTAATTCCAATTCATCGCTTGCGATGCCTCCTGTAATAGGCTTTATCATAGGTTCCGGCCGGGGAAGTCCATGCCTTAGAATTATAAAACATATCGCGGAACCAGCCTGGAAAGTGTTCGGGATACCTGCCGACCAATATCATAAATATGGACAAAACAGCAAATCCTGCACACATTATAATTACGCAGATACACGGGATAAACTGCGTATTGCGGTAGGCGGTGTTTCTGTCATAGGCGCTGATAATTTGTCCCATATCTGCAGTTGCAACGGAGCATATGGCGTATTGACTTCGTGCTTCAACGACCACAACACGATAAATATCTCCTTTGCACAGCAGTGATGGATCGGGAAGAGGCACCTCGTAGCCGGAAAGCCAGGAAATCGCAAAGGGTTTTTTATAGCCAGGCGCATATAATGAAATTGCATCTCCGGTCTTATGAAAAAATGAAAACGACGTTTGTATTTCAAATGCATTGCCGGGAACACTGTCATCCGCGGGCATGAGAACAGAACAGGCAAGAATGAGCAAGCAGAGGGACACGATGAAAGTGAAAACGGAAAGGAACAGATAGAACCAGGGAGCGTCCAGATTTCCGTTCATGGGGTCTCTTCTGCGTCTGTAAGACGCAGGACGCTTTTTTCCTTGAAGCGCGATTCGCCTGGTTTTCATAGTTTTATCACCTTTCTTTTTGGCCTTCCCTTATTAAACGTAACAGAGTACCAAAAAGTTTCAGGTTTTGAAAAAATTTTATTTTCGGTGCGCACTTCTTTCTCCTGCGTCCTTTGGCTTTACCTTTTGCAGCGCTTCGTGCTCGGCCTGCAGCTCCCGGTACAGGCGGTACGACGGCCAGGCGGCGTTGGTCTCGGTGAGCACCGCCTTCAGCGCCACCGGGCAGCGGTTCTGCCGCAGGGCGTTCAGAAAGGCGCTGAACTGAGGCGAGGACAAGCCGCACATCACCAGCATCTCCCCGGCAAAGGGCTCGCCTGCGTCCGTCTCCGCCGCGTCAAAGCCCTCCAGCCCGGCCAGCGCCCCGATGGGCCGGTCAAGCTCGGCGGGGGAGACCTCCCGGGCGCGCAGCCCCAGCTTGAAGAGGATAAATTTGATTTTCGGCAGCTTCTCTCTGCCGATGTTGTACAGCAGTACGCCTGTCATGCTTCATCACCCGGGGAGAGTGTAGCGCATTCCGGGGAAAAAGGCAAGGGCTGGGGCAGGAAGACGTCCGAAAGATCCGCAAAAGGGATCGTTTCGCCGCCGATTTTCAGGAAGCCCTCGTCCGGGTCCAACTGCTCCACCAGGCCGGACAGGCTGCGGTACTCCCCGGAGGTGTAATAGGCCAGGGAGACCCGCATCCCCCTGCGCAGGGCCCGCAGCTTTTCGTCCAACTCCGCGGCCCGATCCTCGGAGAGCTCTCGCTTCTCCACCTGGCTTACCTCCCGCAGCTTCTGATCCACGGCCCGGTCCAGACCGGTGATAGCCGAGAAGGGGGCAAACTGCTTGGCCCGGTTTTCCACGGTCATTCTCGCTCTATACGCCACTTTTATGACCTCCGATCTGCCGGTTGCGCTCCCGCGTGGTGGCGGCCGGCTCAAAATTTATGCCCTTGAGCATGGCGTTTTTCCCGTACTTCTTCCGGATGCCCAGCACCGCCTCCTGGATCTTGTGATTGCGGGTGAGAAGATCCCCGCTCACGCCGCAGAAGAGACTGGTCTGCTGGATGCCGGTATCCTCCCGGAGCTGATTGCAGCTGAGATTGAAGCGGCGGATCGGTTTCGCCGGGTCCACGATGCGTTTGTAGACCTCCAGCACCGCCGGGATGATGACCCGGTCGGCGTTGGTCTCCAGATCCAGGTGCGCGGTGCCGCCCACCGGCTCCAGATGCAGGGAATTGGAGTAGCCCACCATGATGCTGACCGAATCGGTCACCAGGCCCTGATCCACCAGCTCCAGACACAGCAGATCCAGCATTTCCTTGACGATCAGCTGCCCTTCCTCGAAGCTGTAGTCCCGCCAGAGCACCTGGCCGCTGGTGATGCTGCGGCTGCGGGGCGTGTAGTGCTGAATATCCGCCAGGGTGGTGGGCTCCCGCCCCCAGGCGTGGTCGATGAGCAGCTCCGCGTCGATGCCGAACTCCTGATAAAGCCGATCCTCGTTGGCCTCGGTGATCTGCCGCTGGGTGTAAATGCCCATGCGTCCCAGATGCCGGGCGATGCCCGGGCCGATGCGCCAGAAATCCGTCAGCGGCTGGTGATCCCAGAGCTTCCGCCGAAAGGAATCCTCGTCCAGCTCCCCGATGAAGTCCTCGGCGTGCTTGGCGGTGATGTCCAGGGCGATCTTCGCCAGATACAGATTGGTGCCCACTCCGGCGGTGGAGCGAAGCCCCAGCTCCTCCTGGATCTTCCCCATGAGGAACAGGGCCATCTCCCTGGGCGTCTTCTTCATCAGGCGCAGATAAGGCGTTACGTCCAGAAAGCACTCGTCGATGGAGTAGACGTAGATATCCTCCGGAGACAGATAGCGCAGATAAATTTTGTAGATCTCCGCGGCGTAGTCGATGTATTTTTGCATCCGCGGCGGCGCCATAATATAATCCAGCCCCTTGGGGATCTGAAAGACCCGGCAACGGTTTTTCACGCCCTTGGCCTTCAGGGAAGGGGACACCGCGAGGCAGATCGTGCCGCCGCCCCGCTCCGGATCCGCCACCACCAGGTCGGTGCTCATGGGGTCCAGGCCCCGCTCCACGCATTCCACCGAGGCGTAGAAGGATTTCAGATCGATGCACAGACAGGCTCTTTCTCCCATGGGAAACGCCTCCTTTTCCTTGCACATCCATTATACTATCTTAAAAGGATAAAAGCAAGAGAAAATTATCTTCAAAAGAGATAACAAGAGAATATAAGAGTAAGGGTCAGTAAAGATATGAGAAATTATGTAAACAATCTGTAATTAGTCTTGATTTTTTGTAAGGATTTTGTTATATTATGCGATACCGGGAGCATAGGAAGGGGCGCTGTGAGATGAATATCGACGGATTTGAAATCGAGCGGAAATACCTGATTTCTATGCCGGATCCGGCGTTTTTGCGAGAGAACGCCGAACCCAGCCACATCGAGCAGACCTATCTGCTGCACGAGGATCCCCTTGTTACCGCGCGGGTTCGCAAACGGGGCCGCGAGGGCGATTGGCACTATACCCACACGGAGAAGCTGCGCGTGAGCGATCTGCGCCGTGTAGAGAACGAACGGGAGATCGGAGAGGCGGAGTACTGCGAATTGCTGCTGCGGGCAGACCCGTCCCGGCAAACCATCGCCAAGACCCGCTGGGTGCTGCCCTGGCGCGGACAATTGTTCGAAATCGACATTTTTCCCTTTTGGGATGACCGGGCGCTCATGGAAATCGAGCTGACCGAAGAAAACCAGGCGGTAGAACTGCCGCCGCAGATCCGCGTGCTGCGGGAGGTGACCGGGGACCGGCGATACACCAATTCGTCCCTGTCCAGGGAGATCCTGCGGGAGCCGCTGGAGCAAGCGGAGAAAGGATGAGACCCATGAAAAAATGTATTGCGCTGCTGCT
The DNA here is from genome assembly GCA_017428565.1 of Oscillospiraceae bacterium. Lineage (GTDB taxonomy): Bacteria > Bacillota > Clostridia > Oscillospirales > Oscillospiraceae > Limivicinus. Next base: position 157,103 of record JAFRQP010000088.1, on the reverse strand, counting down.
GGTCGTGCTGATGGCCTTTTCCGTGGCCGGCTGCGCCGAAAGTTTGAAGCAGATCCAGATCCCGCCCCTGCCTCAGGTGACGCCCACGCCGGCGCCGGCCTCCGCCACGCTGGAGCCCACGCCTGCCCAGACGGAACAGACCGCCGCGCCTCAGCCCACGGAGAGCGGGGAGCCGACGGAAGCCCCGGCCCCTGCGGAGGAGACGCTGCCACGGATCCTGGTTTCCATCGGGAATACCACGAAGCTGGACTACGATCAGAACGAAGAGGACGAGCAGGACGAGCTGATCCTGACCTTCTCCTATGACATGCCGCGCCTTTACAGCGAGGACTTCCCGGAGTCCGTTTCCAGGATCAACGAGGCCCTGGCCACGGAGGAAGAGAGATTCTACACCGGAGACAGCTACGACGGCGAGGGCAGGCACCTGGGCTATTCCGCCATGCTGGAGGCCGCGGAGGACAACTACAGCTACGTGCTGGAATCCGGCGTGACCGGGATCCCACTGGAGCTCTCCGACACGCTGAGCACCAAGGTGATGCGCTGCGACGAGACGCTGCTTTCCGTGCTCTATATCGAGAACTGCTATACCGGAGGCGCTCACGGCAGCTCCCTTCAATATGGTTTTACCTTTGACATGCAGAGTGGCGAGGAGCTCAAGCTGCAGGACCTCAGCCAGGACTACCCGGCGCTGGAGGAAATGCTGGTGCAGACCATGCTGCAGATGGCAGAGGAGGACAAGGACGGCTACTTCTCGGAGCGTATCGAGGAGAGCTTTCTGCCCGCCGGCGGCAGGGAAGAGGCCTTCCGAAACCTGCTGCGGGATGATTCCTGGTATTTTGACCTGGAGGGCATCGTTTTCGTTTCAAACCTGTATGAGCTCGGCCCTTATGCCGCTGGAATCGTTGAGTTCCACATCCCCTATGAAAAGCTGCAGGGCTATCTCGACGACCGTTTCCTCTATCCGCCCGAGCGCAGCGGAAAGGGCAAGGTGACGGTGGATCTTCTCAGCGAACTGGACGGCGGCGAGCTGGAGATCGTGGATCGTGTGATCGTCCACGAGGACGGCGAGGAACTGTGCTTCGTGGTGGAGGGCGAGATCTATGATGTGTCTATCGCCACGGTCTACTACAGCGACCGTTTTTATGAGAACACCCAGCTCTGGTGGGCCAACGTCCTTTCCGACTGCGCGCTGCAGCTGAAGGTCGTGGTGCCGGAGGGTCTGCCGGATCTGCGCATCACCTACTACACCGCCGACGGCGAGCGTCACGGCATGCTGCTGAGCCAGAGCGGCGTAGACGGCAGCTATATCCTGGTGGGCGACGACATCGAAGCCGTAGGCTGAAAATCCAAAGAAAAATCTGTAAAATCGCAGGCTTTTAGCCTGCGATTTTTTACAAAACCACAAATTTTTGAGCAAATAATTGTTGACATTGACAAGACCTTGTGGTATTCTTTTAGGGCCGCGTTGAAGGGGTATCAAAGAAGAGGCGCGCCCTCCACCCCCAGAGCGAGTCCTATAAAGAGGGAGGAATTGTTCATGAAGACTGCTATTATCGTGACCGGAGGCAAGCAGTACCGGGTCGCGGAGGGTGACGTGATCTTTGTTGAGAAGCTGGATGTGGCTGCCGGCGAGACCGTTAACTTCGACCAGGTCCTGGCCGTTGTCGATGGGGAGACCGCTCAGTTCGGCGCCCCCGCCATCGAAGGCGCCACTGTTACCGCCAACGTTCTGAAGAACGGCAAGAGCGCCAAGGTCCGCGTCTACAAGATGAAGCCCAAAAAGGGCTATCGTCGGACCCAGGGCCATCGTCAGCCTTACACGAAGGTTCAGATTACGACCATCAACGCGTAAAATTTTCCGCAACTGATTTTGACTAATGGAGGTGTAACCTAAATGGCACATAAAAAAGGTATGGGTTCTACCAAGAACGGCCGCGACAGCGAGTCCAAGCGTCTTGGTGCCAAGAGAGCCGACGGTCAGTTTGTCCTCGCCGGCAACATCCTTGTCAGACAGCGCGGAACCAAGATCCACCCGGGTACCAATGTTGGTAAGGGGAAGGACGACACCCTGTTCGCCCTGGTGGACGGCACGGTGAAGTTTGAGCGCATGGGCAAGGACCGCAAGCAGGTCTCCGTGTACGAGGAGATCGCCCAGTAATTTGCGAAGAAAAGCCGGACAGCATTGTCCGGCTTTTTTCGTGTGTTCCTCAATGAATTGACGCTTGCATAAGCTCAAGCTGCTTATCTGCTTGCGTTATAGGAGCTTTTCAATCGTTTTTGAGGCTGCTTTGCCGCCTCAAAAACACCCTGAGCCGAGCCGTGCGAGGCCTCGCTTCGATCAAACGAGGCGCGTCCTCCGTGCGCCTCGTGCGATAAAAGCGAGTTTTTCAATTGCGAAATGAGTTTCGCAATTGGTTTGGAGGCGGCTATGGCGGCATCTTTTGTAGACAAGGCACGCATTTCCGTTCACGCCGGCAAGGGCGGGGACGGGGCGGTTGCCTTTCATCGGGAAAAATACATCGCGGCGGGCGGCCCCGACGGGGGCGACGGCGGCCGCGGCGGCGACGTGGTCTTCTCCGTGGACGACAACATGTCCACGCTGATGGACTTTCGCTACAAGCGCAAATACGTGGCCGGCAACGGCCAGAACGGTATGGGCAAGCGCTGCTACGGCAAGGACGGCGAAACGCTGGTGATCAAGGTGCCTCGTGGCACTCTGGTGCGGGACACCGCCAGCGGCTCCATCATGCACGACATGTCCGACGGGAAGGATTGGGTCGCGGCCAGGGGCGGCCGGGGAGGCTGGGGCAATCTGCATTTTGCCACCCCCACCCGGCAGGTCCCCCGCTTTGCCAAGCCTGGGCTTCCCGGCGAGAGCCACGACATCACCCTGGAGCTGAAGCTCCTGGCGGACGTGGGGCTGGTGGGCTTTCCCAACGTCGGCAAATCCACGCTGCTCAGCGTGGTCAGCAAGGCCCATCCCAAAATCGCGAACTACCACTTCACCACCCTGTTCCCGAACCTGGGTGTGGTGTACGTGGATGAGGGCGTGTCCTTCGTGATGGCGGACATCCCCGGCATCATCGAGGGCGCCTCCGAGGGCGCGGGGCTGGGCCACGACTTCCTGCGGCATATCGACCGCTGCAGGCTGCTGGTGCACCTGGTGGACGTGTCCGGCAGCGAAGGAAGAGATCCGGTGGAGGACTTTGACGCCATCAACGCCGAGCTTCGGGAGTACAACGCCGACCTGGCGGAGCGGCCGCAGCTGGTGGTGGCCAACAAGTGCGACCTGCTGGGCGAGAACCGGGAGAATCTGGATCGCCTGCGCGAACATGTGGAGGCGCTGGGCTACCGGCTCTTTGAGATGAGCGCCGCTACCCACGAGGGCACGCGCCAGCTGGTGGGCGAGTGCGCAAGGCTTCTGAAGGAGCTGCCGCCGGTGCAGCACTACGAGGCGGACTATGTCCCGCCGGAGCCCACGATCGACACCTCGGAGGATCTGGAGATCACCCACTTCGACGATATGTGGGTGGTGGAAGGTCCCTGGCTGCAGCGGCTTGTGGCCACGGTGAACTTCTCAGACTATGAGAGCCGCATGTACTTTGACCGCATCCTGCGGGAGGCGGGCGTGTTCGAGCGCATGGAGCAGATGGGCGTGCAGAACGGCGACACCGTCAGCATGTACGACCTGATGTTCGAATATCAGGATTGAGAAAACAAAAGCAGCGGGGGAGTGAAGGCTCTCCCGCTGTTTTCATAATATTTTTTAAAGACTGCAACCAAAGGGACGCCAGAAACGTTATCTATATGTCCGGACATACAGAAAGGGGGGCTGCGGCGTGCAGAAAGAAACCCTGCGCACGGAGCTGAATCTGCAGCGGGTCTATCAGGAGCTGCTGCCTACGGTATACCGTGTGGCCTATACGTACATGAAAAACAGCTATGACAGCGAGGACGCCGCACAGGAGGCGTTCATCCGCCTGGCACGCTGTGCCCACAGCTTTCAGGACGATCGGGATTTGAATGCCTGGATGATCGTGACGGTGTCCAATATCTGCAAGGATATGCTGCGCCGTCGGCATCGGCAGGATCTGAATCTGGACGATTACCCGGAGCTGCCCGCGCCACAGGATGAGAAGCATGCGCTTCTGCGCGCGCTGCTGGCCCTGCCGGATAAATTCAAGTCGGCGATCTATCTTTATTATTTTGAGGGCTACAGCGTAAAGGAGATCGCAAAGGCGATGAAGCAGACAGAGGGAACGGTGAAATCCTGGCTCCATCGGGCCAGAAAGCTGCTCAAGCAAGACTTGGAGGAGGAGCTTTGAACATGAATAATCCAATCAAACATAGTCTTGAGGAGATCAAGACCCCGGCCGGGGCGGAGGAACGGATGCAGCAAAAGATCGAAACAGCCCTCGGCAGACCCATGCGGGAGATGCGCGTGATTCTGGAGCCCAAAAAGAGCGTCCTGCGTCCGGTACTGGCGGTCGCCGCGGTGATCGCGCTGTGCTTTCTCGGCATCCTGGGGCTGAGACAGCTCCGGCCCACAGACCCCGCTGCGATCGGTCCGGCCGCACAGCCTGTGACGGCGGAATTGCAGCAGCCGGAGAATGTGGCCCTAACGCTGCCGACGCTGCCTTACCTGCTGGAAAATAACGAGGGGAACAACGCCACCAGCTATCCCTATGTGATCCATACGCCTTCCGCCACCTGGTATCTCTCCGCTGAGGATATGGCAGCCCAGGGAGAGGAAGCCTTTTTCAGCGGCCTGGAGCAGCTGCTGCAGAACCAGGAGAGGGACTTTGCCGAGGCCAGAGACTACTTGGCCCCCTATCTGCAGGAGGAGATCCCGCCCATCGACATTTACACGGACTTTTGCGGCCATGCTGAGGAGAGCGCGACCTACGGCGCCTACTATAACGCCAACCGCAGGGAGATCCGCTTGTTTCACGACTGGGATCAAGCCGGCTATGCGCTGCTGCATGAATATGTGCATTATCTGACCATGAGCTGTTCGCCTCGTCCAGTCTCCGCAACCCTTTTCAACGAAGGCGTTGCCGAGTACGTCTCCTGCTTTGCCTGCGAGAACCGGATGATGCACGCCTCCATAAGCTCCGCCAGCGCGGAGGAACTGGACTTTGCCCGCCGGATCGGCATCTGGGACGAGGAAGCGGACAGCGTCGATCTCGCCCGGTGGTATCTCTATATGGCGGAGAAGTCCAGAGATCCGGCCATCGTCGGCACAAAGTATACCGCCGTCTCCGGTGGACTGATCACGCGGACGGAGAAGATCAACGAAAACCCCAGCTTCGGCAATGTCTCCTATTACGAGCTGGGCGCCATGTTTGCCTATCTGGTGGACGCCTACGGCGAGGACGCGGTGTTCGGCAACTGGGACAAGGAGCTGACAGATCTGCCGGAGCTCTTCGGCAAAGACTTCACGGGACTCTATTGGGACTGGCTGGATTGGAACCGGGCGCAGCGCGAGTCTCTGGGGATCGCCATGGACTGAGGCTCAGGGATTGAATAAAAATATACAGCAAAAGACCGTGTCGCTTGACACGGTCTTTTGCTGTTTTTCTTCGTATTTCAGATCCTCTTCCACTTGGCGCCGTGGGGGATGTCGGTGAGCTCAACGCCTACGGCCTTCAGCTCGTCCCGGATCCGGTCGGCCTCGGCGAAGTTCTTGGCCTTCTTGGCGTCCTGCCGGGCGCGGATCTTCGCCTCGATCCCGGCGTCCGCCTCGCCGGACTCGGAGATGATGGTGAATTCCCCGGCGGCCACGGCCTGCTTTTTGAGTTTCTCCCGCTCCGCCGCGGCCTTCTCCAGCAGACTCAGGCTCAGCACCTTGTCAAAATCGGCCAGGGCGAAAAGCTTGGTCTCGTCGTTGGTCTTGGCCTTCAGCACATCGTAGAGGGCGGTGACGGCCAGGGAGCTGTTCAGATCGTTGTCCAGTCCTGCGCGGAACTTCTGCCGCAGCTGCTCCACAACAGCCATGTCCACCTCGCCGTCGCCGGGCTTCAGCGCGGCGATCTTGGCGATCAGCTTGTTGTAGCTCACCTGGGCGTTGTCCAGATTCTCCCAGGAGAAGACCAGATTCTTGCGGTAGTGGCTCTGCAGGCAGAAGAGCCGGTAGGCCATGGGGTCGTAGCCCTTCTTCTCCAGCAGGGAGACGGTGAGGAATTCGCCCTTGGACTTGGACATCTTGCCTTCCTTGTCGTTCAGATGCAGCACGTGCATCCACCAGTTGCACCACTTGTGGCCCAGATAGGCCTCGGACTGGGCAATTTCGTTGGTGTGGTGAGGGAAGGCGTTGTCGATGCCGCCGCAGTGGATGTCCAGATCCTCGCCCAGGTGCTTCATGGAGATACCGGAGCACTCGATATGCCAGCCGGGATAGCCCACGCCCCAGGGGGAGTCCCATTTCAGGGCCTGATCCTCGAACTTGGACTTGGTGAACCAGAGGACGAAGTCGTTCTTGTTGCGCTTGTTGCTGTCCTCCTCCACGCCCTCCCGGACGCCCACGTCCAAATCCTCGGCGTTGAAGTCGTTGAAGATGAAGTAGCGCTCCAGTTTGGAGGTGTCGAAGTACACGTTGCCCCCGGCAAAGTAGGCGTAGCCGGTGTCCATGAGCCGGGAGATGATCTTAATATACTCGTCGATGCAGCCGGTGGCGGGCTCCACCACATCCGGGGTCTTGATGTTGAGCTTTTTGCAGTCGGAGAAGAAGGCGTCGGTGTAATACTGGGCGATCTCCATCACGGTCTTGTGCTCCCGCCGGGCGCCCTTGAGCATCTTGTCCTCGCCCTCGTCGGCGTCGGAGGTCAGGTGTCCCACGTCGGTGATGTTCATGACGCGCTTTACGTTATAGCCCGTGTAGCGCAGATACTTCTCCAGCACGTCCTCCATCATGTAGGTGCGGAGATTGCCGATGTGAGCGAAGTGATAGACCGTGGGGCCGCAGGTGTACATCTTCACGATGTCGGGATGGTTGGGAACAAATTCGTCCCTGGTACGGGTAGCAGAGTTATACAGCTTCATGGGACTCTCCTTATTTTACGTCTTTGAAGACGTCAAGATTTTTCACAAAATACTCCACGCCGGAGTAGAGAGTGGTGGCAACGATCAGGATGACGACCAGCCAGCGGAGAACGGTCACGTCCCCAAAGACCAGAAGCGCGCCGAGCCCGACCATGGTGACGGCGGTTTTGATCTTGCCGGACCAGGCGGCGGCGATGACCCGATGTTGCTCCACGGCGATCATCCGCAGGCCGGACACCGCAAATTCCCGGAACAGCACAACAGCGACGGCCCAGCCGGGCATCACGCCGATCTCCACGAAGTAGATCATGGCGGCCAGGACCAGCATCTTGTCCGCAAGGGGATCGATGAACTTGCCGAAATCGGTCACCTGCTTGTAGCGGCGTGCGATATAGCCGTCCACGGTGTCGCTGATACAGGCGACGATGTACACGCCCAGCGCCCACCAGGTGTGACCCAGGTACGCCAAGATCAGAAAGACGGGAATCAGAACGATCCGCACAAGTGTGATTTTATTGGCTGTCGTCATGCTTCAACCTTCCTCTCCGTACAGAATTCCGTCCTCCGCAGCGCGGATCCGGACCTGCACCATATCGCCCTCCCGGCAGACGGCGTCAAAGCGCACCTCGCCGTCGATATCGGGGGAGTCGGCGTAGCTGCGGCCCACCCAGCACTGCTCCTCCTCGTCGTAATCTGTGACGAGGACGGGGATAGTCCTGCCCACAAAGCTCTGGCAGAACTCGTCCATGATGGGCGCCTGCAGCTCCATGATCAGATCGGCCCTGCGCCGGGCCTTCTCCTCGTCGCAGTGGGGCATCTTCGCGGCAGGGGTTCCCTCCTCAGGGGAGAAGGGGAAGACCCCGACCCGCTCGATCCGTGCTTCCCGCAGGAAGGCGCAGAGCTCTTCAAACTCGCCCTCTCCCTCGCCGGGCAGGCCGGCGATCAGACTGGTGCGGAGCACGAGTCCCGGGATGCGCTCCCGCAGCGTCCGGAACAGGGCGCGGATCTCGTCTCCCGTGCCCCGGCGGTTCATCCGTTTCAGGATCTCATTATTGATATGCTGGATGGGGATGTCCAGATATTTTACGACTTTATCATTCCGGGCGATCTCGTCGATCAGCTCGTCGTCGAACTGGTCGGGATAGAGATAGTGAAGCCGTATCCACTCCACGCCCTCGATCTTCGCAAGCTCCCGGCACAGCTCCGCCAGACAGCGCCGGCCGTAGAGGTCGGTGCCGTAGCGGGTGATATCCTGGGCGATAACAATGAGCTCCTTCACTCCGTGGGCGGCCAGATCCCGAGCCTCCGCCAGTACGTTCGGCAGCGAGCGGGAGCGGTAACGGCCGCGGATATAGGGAATCGCGCAGAAGGCGCAGAAGTTGTTGCAGCCCTCTGCAATACGGAGATAGGCCCAGCTGGGACCGGTGGAGACCACCCGGGGGATCTCTTCCACCGGGGCGTTCTTATCTCCGAAGAACCGGGCTTTCCGCCCTTCCAGCACAGCGTCGGCGGCCTTGACGATGTCCCCGAAGCTGCCCACGCCCAGCACGGCGTCGATCTCCGGCAGCTCCTGCAGGATCGAGTCCTGATACCGTTCGGTCAGGCAGCCGCAGACGATGATACCACCCAGCTTCCCGGCCTTTTTCAGTTCCGCCATCTCCAGAATGACGTCGATGGCCTCGCTCTTGGCGGCGTCGATAAAGCCGCAGGTGTTCACGATGGCCAGATCTGCGCCTTCCGGCTCCGGCGTCATGGTATAGCCCGCCTCGTCCAGCAGATAGAGCATCTGTTCGCTGTTCACCAGGTTCTTGGCACAGCCCAGGGAGATGAGCGCGAATGTTATTTCCATTCCGGTAACCTCAGATCATTGTTGTAGGGACGACCTTCGCCGGCCGCCCGCTGGGGAGATCCCAAGCCTCGCTCAGTCTCCCGCATCGGCGCGAAAACGCGCCAAAGCCGTCCGGATCTCCTCCCAGGAGAAGCCCCGACGGAATAAGGCTGCGCTGATTTTCTGCACCTGGCCGCGATCGGATGGATCCTTCAGCCGGAATGCGATGTAAGAGTCCAGATGCCTGTCGCTCTCGGGCATTTCCTCCATCGCCTCGTCCCAGAGCTCCCGGGGTACGCCGCGCCGCTGCAGCTCCTGCCGGATGCGGCCGGTGCCGTAGCCCTTCCCGGCGTAGTGGCGGACCACCATGCCGGCGTAGCGCACGTCGTCCAGAAAGCCGCGGGCCGTCAGCCAGGCTACGGCCTCTTCCGCGCAGACAGGCTCCTCACCCTTCTGCACCAGCTTATCCAGCAGCTCCTTTGCGGACATGGGCCGGTAGCTCAGCAGGGACAGACCCCGGTTTTTGCACAGGGAGAGGCGGGAGGCGGAGCGCAGAGCACGCAGCTCCGCCTCATCCAAGGCTCTGCCCGTATAGAGCCTGTACTCCGACACCACGCCAAGGGTGGTCTGGATCTCGGAGCCGTCGTCCAGACTGACGGTGACCTGCTCCTGCGAAGTCTGCCGCAGAGCGGAGATCAGAACGGACATCAGTCTTCGTCAAAGTCGGCGGCGGAGACGTCCACGCCGTTCTGCTGCGCGGGGACCCGGCCGGTGGCCTGAGCGGCCCTGCGCGCCTGGGGAGACATGAGCTTGTAAGCGTTGTCGCGGATCTGCTGCTCGATGCGGTTGCGGACCTCTTCGTTCTGCTGCAGATACTCCTTCACACCGTCCCGGCCCTGAATGCGCTGGCCGTCCACGGTGAACCAGGCGCCGGCCTTGTCGATGATCTCCAGCTTCACGCCAAGGTCAATGATCTCGCCCACGCGGGAGATGCCCTCGCCGTACATGATGTCGAACTCGGCCTCCCGGAAGGGGGGAGCGACCTTGTTCTTGACCACCTTGGCCCGAGTGCGGTTGCCCACCATCTCGCCTCCCACCTTCAGGGTCTCGATGCGGCGCACGTCGATGCGCACAGAGGCATAGTACTTCAGCGCAAGACCGCCTGGGGTGGTCTCAGGGTTGCCGTACATGACGCCGATCTTCTGGCGCAGCTGGTTGATAAAGATGACGGTGCAGTTGTTCTTGGAGATGGCGCCGGCCAGTCTCCGCATGGCCTGGCTCATCAGGCGGGCCAGCATGCCCACCACCGTGTCGCCGATCTCGCCGTCCAGCTCGGCACGGGGGATCAGCGCGGCCACGGAGTCCACCACCAGCACGTCGATGGCGCCGGAGCGGACCAGGGATTCCGCGATGTCCAGGGCCTGCTCGCCGGTGTCCGGCTGGGAAATCAGCAGGCTGTCGATGTCCACGCCCAGGGCCCGGGCATAGGCGGGTTCCAGCGCGTGCTCCACGTCGATGTAGGCGGCCTCTCCGCCGTTACGCTGGGCGGAGGCGACCACATGCAGAGCAAGGGTGGTCTTGCCGGAGGCCTCGGGCCCGTAGATCTCTACGATGCGGCCCCGGGGAACGCCGCCGATGCCCAGCGCCAGATCCAGGGACAGGGAGCCGGTGGACAGCGCCTCCACGTTCACGGAGATATCGTCGCCCAGGCGCATGATGGTGCCTTTGCCGTAATCTTTTTCGATCTTGGAGATCGCCGCCTCCAGCGCTTTCTTCTTGTCGTCCGCGGCGGGGGAGACAGTGACAGATGCTTTTTTCTTTTCGGCCATTTCAATTTCTCCTTCCTTATAGGCTCCCCTGTTAAGGGGAGCTGGCGGCGAAGCCGCCTGAGGGGTTCTCCTTCCTTGTACGCTCCCCTGTATAAGGGAAGCCGGCGGCGCAGCCGCCTGAGGGGTTCACCTCTGTTACGGGTTAATCATATCAATTCTGCTGTCCTATAAACCGGACTTTCAGAAGACCTGGTCCAGATCGTACATCCGTCCGATCACCACCCGGTCGATGCCCTGGGTGTCCTTCCGCAGCTCCGCCGAGGCAAAGCCCGCGGCCAGGACCATATCGTACACGTCCTGCGCCTGCGTTTCGCCTACCTCGAAGAGGATATAGCCGCCCGGGCGCAGCAGGCTCTTCCAGTATTTCAGAATGCCCTTGTAAAAACGCAGGCCGTCCATGCCGCCGTCCAGGGCCCAGATGGGCTCGTAATCCCGCACGGAGCTGTCCAGCGTAATGATCTCGTCGCTGGCAATGTAGGGGGGATTGGACACGATCATGTCGAAGGTGCCGATGCTCAGCGGCGGGGCGGCGGTGGCGTCCGCCTGCAGGGTGAGGCAACGGGTGCTGAGCCGATTGGAGGCCAGGTTCCTGCGACAGACCTCCAGGGCGCTGGCGCTGATATCCACAGCCACAAGCTTGGTGGCGGGGAGCTCGTGCCCCAGAGCGCAGGCGATGCAGCCGCTGCCGCAGCAGAGATCCAGGATCCTGGCGTCCATCTTCCGTCCAAGCAGCAGCTCCTTGGCGGTGTCCACCAGCAGCTCCGTATCCATCCGGGGGATCAGCACGTCCGGCGTGACGGTCATGGGCAGCCCGTAAAACTCCCAGGAGCCGGTGATATACGCCACAGGTTCTCCGCGCAGACGCCGGGCCAGATAATCCGTGACCTTGGCCTCCACCGCGGGGGTGGTGTAGAGATTCATGTCTCGCAGCAGATCCGCGGTGCTCTTTCCGGCCGCCTGGGCCACCAGGAGCCTGGCCTCCAGGGTGCAGCCCTCCACGCCGTACTGCCGGAGCAGGTTGCGGGCGGACAGATACAGTTCGTTATAGGTTTTCAAAGCCCTTCACCTCGATTTTTCAGCTGCCCCACTGGTCGCTGCCCTTTTCCTGGGGAATGACCAGCTCCAGAGCGCGGATGGCGCACTCCATCATGCCCTCGTCCGGTTCGTTGGTGGTGATGTGCTGCAGCCACTTGCCCGGCGCGGAGAGCACCGCGGAGAGCCAGTTGTCATGTCCGCCGCACCAGCGGTTGATCTCATAACTGATGCCAACCACCAGCGGGATCAGCAGAATATGGCAGCCGATGCGCGCAAAGACGTTCTCCAGAGGGACCAGGAAATTGAACACCAGGTTCACCAGGATGCTCACTACGACCACAACCAGCAGGAAGCTGGTCCCGCAGCGGGGATGGAAGCGGCTTTCTTCCCGCACGTTTTCCACGGTAAGCTCTTTGCCGTGTTCATAGCAGAAGATGGTCTTGTGCTCCGCGCCGTGGTAGGAGAAAAGGCGTTTCACGTCCTTCACTTTGCTGACCAGGGCCATGTAGCCCAGCAGGATCCCCACGCGCAGCAGCCCCTCCAGCAGATTGATGAGCGGCTGGGAGAAGGTCTTGTTCCAGTTGATGAGACGCACGATCAGAGCCGGCAGAAAGACGAAAAGGCCGATGGACAGGGCAATGCCCAGCACAACGGCGAGGCCGATGACCAGCTTCTGGGCCTTCTCCGCGGAAAAATGGGCCTCGATCCATTGATCCAGCTTGTCCGGCTCTCCCATCTCTTCCTCCGGCTGAAGCTCGGCGGAGTAGGTGAGGGCCTTCATGCCTTTGACCATGGAGTCGAGAAAAATAAAGATCCCGCGGAGGAAGGGAACGCCAAGGATCGGGTATTTATCCTTAATAAGCTTCAGCTCTTCCGTTTTCTCCACCAGGCCGTCCTTGGTCCGGCAGACGATGGCCTGCTTTTTCGGCCCGCGCATCAGGATCCCTTCGATCAGGGCCTGTCCGCCGATGGAGGTACGGAAGGAGCAGTCTTCGGGTTTAAAATGCTTCGGTGTATGCTTTGCCATGTTTCTCTCCTGAAAAGATCCCGGCGGGATCTTATTTATTCTCTACCGGGAGGATCACCGTCACGCGGCAGCCGCCTCCCTCGGCGTTTTCCACCCGCAGCTCTCCGCCGTGGCGGGTGACGATCTCATCACAGACGGCAAGGCCGATGCCGGTCCCGCGGTTTTTGGAGCTGCCCTTGTAGAATTTCTCCTTCACGTGGGGAAGCTCCGCCTCAGGGATGCCGCGGCCGTGATCCCGCACGGCGATCCAGACGCTCTCGCCCTTTTGCTTGATGGATACATCCACCTGTTTCCCGTCGCCGCCGTGCTTGGAGGCGTTGTCCAGCAGATTTAGAAACACCTGCTTCAGCCGCTCGGGATCCCCGGGGATCAGCGGGATCTCCGTCTCGGAGGGCGTATATTCCAGCTCCACGCCGGCCTGGCGCATCAGTTCGCCGTAGGTGAAAAGCGCGTCCTCCAGCTCTGCGGAGATGTCCAGCAGCTCAATGCGCAAATTGAAGCGCCCGTCCTGGATCCGGGTAAACTCCAGCAGCTCCATCACCATGCCGGTGAGACGTTCCGCTTCCCGGGAAATGATCTGGATGCCGCGAAGACTGTCCCCCTGCACAGCCTCGTCGAAGGCGATGGTCTCCGCCCAGCCGGTAATGGCGGTCAGCGGGGTGCGCAGTTCATGGGACACCTGGGAGATGAACTCGGTACGGGTCTTCTCCGCCATGGCGGTCTGCTCGGAAATGTGGTTGATGGCCTGGGTCAGCCGGCCGATCTCATCGTCGGAGCTGATCTCCATCTGGCTGCCGTAGCTGCCCGAGGCGATGTTGTTCGCAAAATCGGTGACCCGTTCGATGGGATCCGTCACATGCCGCCAGAACCAGAGCAGCAGCGCGATGACGCCAAAACAGGTCACCACGATCATCACGCCCGCCAGGGTATAGCGCCCCCAGGCGATGCCCCAGGCTGCGATGAGCAGCAGCACCAGCGAGCAGATGCCGGCCAGCATCAGCTTGATGCGCAAACTTCTCAGCATGACCGGCTCAGTAGCCCCACTTGTAGCCGTAGCCCCAGACGGTGGTCAGAAATTCAGGCTCGGTGGGATCGGACTCGATCTTGATGCGCAGGCGACGGATGTTGACGTCCACGGTTTTCAGCTCACCGGAAAAATCCGTGCCCCAGACGGCGGAGAGGATATCCTCCCGGCTCATGGCCTTGCCCGGGTTTTCCATAAAGAGCTTCATCAGCAGATATTCGATCTGCGTCAGCTTCAGACGCTGACCGTTTTTCTCCAGGGTGCGGTTGCGGGTATTCAAAAGGAAGGGGCCGCTGGAGATCTCCACATTGGCCTTCTCGTCCTCGTCCACACCCAGTCTGCGGATCAGCGCGTCCACCCGGGCTGTGAGCTCGGCAGGGGAGAAGGGCTTGGTCACATAGTCGTCCGCGCCGGTCATAAGTCCGGTGACCTTGTCGATCTCCTGGCTCTTGGCGGTGAGCATGATGATGCCGATCTTGGAGCCGGAGGCGCGGATGCGGCGGCAAACCTCAAAACCGTCGATGTCCGGCAGCATGACATCCAGCAGCGCCAGGCAGATATCGGGATTGACCCGCCATTTTTCCAGCGCTTCCGCGCCGGTCTCGGCCTCGATAGGCTCGTAGCCGCTGCGCCGCAGGTTGATGACCACAAAGCTGCGGATATTGGCCTCATCTTCCAAAACAAGGATTTTCTTCATCTAATATTCCTCCTTTGCAGAGCGGGAACACAGGCTCTCGCTTTTCCTAAGGCACATTCAGACAACATATTATAACACAGCACTTACAAAAAAGATAGTCAAAGTTTCAAGTAAGCTCACAATATTTTGCATAAGAATGACAGTCATTTTGAGGATAGCCCATAAATACGGGATTTTTAGTTGATTATTTGCGCAGGGCCTGTTACAATGTGCTTTATGAATGGCAAGAAAAAGATCGCAATCGGCGTGCTGGCCCATGTGGACGCGGGGAAGACCACCCTGGCCGAGGCCATGCTGTACTGCGCCGGAAAACTGAAAAAGCTGGGCCGCGTGGACCATCGCGACAGTTTCCTGGACACTCACAGCCTGGAGCGGCAGCGGGGGATCACCATTTTTTCCAAGCAGGCTCGCTTCGAGCTTCCCGGAAGCTCCGTGATCCTGCTGGACACGCCCGGACACGCGGATTTTTCCGCGGAGATGGAGCGGGCGCTCCGGGTGCTGGACTGCGCCGTGCTGGTCATCAGCGGCACCGACGGCGTCCAGGCCCATACGGAGACACTGTGGCGGCTGCTGCGCCGCTATCAGGTACCCGTGTTTCTTTTTGTCACCAAGCGGGACCTGCCCGGCCCGGAGCGAGAAAGCCTGATGGCTCAGCTGCGCGAGAGACTGGACGACTGCTGTGTGGATCTCTCCGCCGGCACGACGGACTGGGAAGAGCAGGCCGCCCTTTGCAGCGAGGAGGCAATGGAGCGAGTTCTGGCAGGAAAGGCGCTGGACGACGGGCTCCTTTCCCGAATGATCGCCGCGCGGCAGATTTTCCCCTGCTTTTTCGGTTCCGGCCTGCGGCTGGACGGCGTGGACGCGCTGCTGGATGCGCTTGATCGTCTTGCGCCCGTCTCTGAGGTTCGGGACGCTTTTGCCGCCAGGGTATTCAAGATCGAGCGGGACCCCCAGGGCAATCGGCTGACGCTGCTGAAGCTCACGGGAGGCTCTTTGAGCGTGCGGACCCCGCTGCGCTATACCGACGCCGACGGCGGAGAACATGAGGAAAAGATCACGCAGATCCGACTCTACTCCGGCGTGAAATATGAGACTGCGGAAACGGTGGAAACGGGTGAGATCTGCGCCGTCCTCGGCCTCAGTGAGACCTGGCCCGGCCAGGGTCTGGGCGCGGAGACGGACGGGGGAGAGCCTGTGCTGGAGCCGGTGCTGTCCTACCGCGTAATCCTGCCGGAGGGGCTGGACCCCCTGGCCTTCCTGCCCAAGCTGCAGCGCCTGGGCGAGGAGGATCCCCAGCTGCACATCGCCTGGAACGAGCGCGCCCGGTCCATCGAGCTGCGTCTCATGGGAAAGATCCAGGCGGAGGTGTTCCAAAGTCTGGTGAAGGATCGCTTTGACGTGGAGCTGAGCCTGGACAAGGGCCGGATCCTCTATCGGGAGACCATTGCGAACACGGTGGAGGGCGTGGGGCATTACGAGCCCCTGCGCCACTACGCGGAGGTCCATCTGCTGCTGGAGCCTCTGCCCCGCGGCAGCGGGATCGTGCTGGACAGCGCGGTGCCGGAGGATGAGCTGGACCGGAACTGGCAGCGGCTGATCCTGACCCACCTGATGGAAAAGCAGCATCCGGGCGTGCTGACAGGCTCGCCCCTTACCGATATCAAAATCACGCTGGCCGCCGGCAGGGCCCACCTCAAGCACACTGAGGGGGGAGACTTCCGCCAGGCGACCTACCGCGCCGTGCGCCAGGGGCTGATGCAGGCGAAGAGCGTGCTGCTGGAGCCCTACTACGCCTATACCCTGGAGGTCCCGGCGGAGCAGATCGGCCGCGCCATCAGCGACCTGCGGGCCATGAACGGCAGCTTCGGCTCTCCGGAAGGGGAGGGCGAAACGCTGCGCCTGCAGGGGGAAGCGCCCGTCTCCGCCCTCAACGGCTATCTGGACGAGCTGCTGCGCTATTCCCGCGGCAGAGGGCGGCTGTTCCTGCGCCCCGCGGGCTATCGCCCCTGCGCCGAGCAGGAGAAGATCGTGGCGGAGCTTGCCTACGATGCGGAGGCGGAGCTGGACAACTCGCCGGACTCGGTGTTCTGCGCCCACGGAGGCGGCTTCAATGTCAAATGGAACCGGGTGCCGGAGTACATGCACCTGGAGAGCGTTCTGAAAAAGCCGGCCGAGCCGGAGCTTTCCGCGCCGCCCCGGCGCAGCCTATCCATCGACGAGCGGGAGCTGGAGGCCATCATGGAGCGGGAGTTTGGCCCCATCCGCCGCCCCAGCTATCAGAACGGTGTCCGGAACGAGGCTCCGTCGCCCTCCGCCGCGCCGCGCAGGCGCAAGTATCTGATCGTGGACGGCTACAACCTGATCTTCGCCTGGGACGAGCTGAAAAAGCTGGCTCTGGAGCGGCTGGATCTGGCCCGCGCACGGCTGATGGACATGCTCTCCAGCTACTGCGGTTATACCAAGAGCGAGCTTGTCCTGGTCTTCGACGGCTTTCGCACCCCGGGCAATCCCGGCTCCCACACGGAATATCACAACATTCATGTGGCCTATACCAAGGACGGGGAGACCGGCGACGCCTATATCGAGCGTATCGTGGACGAGATCGGAAAAAACTACGATGTGCGCGTGATCACCAGCGACAATCTGATCCGCCTGTCGGCCCTGCGCTCCGGCGTGCTGCGGACCTCCTCCAAGGAGTTCGCGCTGGAGCTGGAATGGGTGCTGGGCCAGATCGAGGATGTGCTGAAAAAGAGCAATCTCGGCGCGCACATGACGAAAGTGAAAGATGGAAAACAATGAGCTGATCCGCCGGGCGGAGGATCTCAGCGAACGCTGCCAGAGAAGCGGCGTTCTGACCCACTCCGGCTTTCTGAGCCCGGCGGAGCAATATAAAATCGAGACCTGGGCCGGGCGCAGCGGCGCGCGGCTACTGCTGCACGGCGGCGGCGAAGCCTGCGAGCGGGCGGCGGCCTTCTTCCTGCCGGACTGGATGGAGGAGGACGCCTTCGACCCGGCGGAATATCTCTCCGCCCTGCGTCTCACCGCCTATTACGGCGAGCCAGGGCATCGGGACTACCTGGGCGCGATCCTGGGCATGGGCATCGGCCGGGAATGGCTGGGCGATATCCGGGTGGACGGAAACCTGGCTTACGTCTTCTGCATGCCCAGCGTCCTGCGGCACCTGCTGGGTATCGAGCAGGTGGGCCGGGTCAGCGTAAAGGCGGAGGAGCTGCCCCTTTCGGCCGTTCCCGCCCCGAAGCGGGAGGTCAAGGAACTGAGCTTCTCGGTGATGAGCATGCGACTGGACGCCATTGTCGCGGGACTGTTCCACCTCTCCCGCACAGAGGCGGCGCGGCTCATTGAAGCCGGATTCCTGCAGCTCAACTATGAGGAATGTCTGAAAACGGACAAGCCGGTGCGCGAGGGGGACGTCCTCTCTCTGCGCGGCGCTGGCAAGGGAAAGATCACCGGCACAGGCGGCACCTCCCGGAAGGGAAGGCTGTTTGTTTACGCGGAACTATATAAATGAGAATACAAGGGGAGGAAAAGAAATGAGAGCTTATGAGAGACTGATCCAATACGTTCAGGTCCACACGGCCAGTTCCGAGGACTGCGACCGCACCCCCACCACCGAGCGGCAGTTTGATTTGAGCCGTCTCCTGGCCAAGGAGATGGAAGCGCTTGGGATGGAGGGCGTTTTTGTGGACGAGTACGCCTATGTTTACGGCTTTCTTCCGGCCACCGAGGGCTGTGAGGACAAGCCCTGCATCGGACTGATCGCCCATCTGGACACCATTCCCGACTTCTCCGGTGAGAATGTAAAGCCCACGCTGGTTCCGAACTATGACGGCGGCGTCGTGCCCCTGGGCGAGAGCGGCAGGAGCCTGGATCCGGCTCAGTTCCCCCATCTGAAAAAGCTTATCGGCCATACCCTTATCACCACCGACGGCACTACTGTGCTGGGCGCGGACGACAAGGCCGGCATTGCGGAGATCATGACCGCCTGCGAGCGGATCGCGCGGGAAAAGCTGCCCCACGGACGAATCGCCGTGTGCTTCACCCCCGACGAGGAGGTGGGCCACGGGGCCGCTCTGCTGGATCTGGAGCGCTTCGGCGCGGACTTCGCCTACACCGTGGACGGCGAGGAGATCGATGAGATCAACTGCGAGACCTTCAACGCTGCCGGCGCCGTTTTCGAGGTAAAGGGCTTCAACATCCATCCGGGCTCCGCCAAGGATCAGATGATCAACGCCGCCCTGGTAGCCATGGAGATCAACGCCCTTCTGCCCGCCGCGGAGCGTCCGGAGCACACCGAGGATCACGAGGGCTTCTTCCATCTGACCGCCATGCAGGGCAGCGTGGAGAAGGCGGAGCTGCACTACATCATCCGCGATCATGACGCCGGCAGCTTTGCCGCGCGGCAGAAGACCCTGCGCCAGATCGAGAAGTTTATCAACGAGAAGTACGGCGCCGGCACCGCGAAGCTGAGCATCCGCCAGCAGTACCGCAACATGCTCGAAAAGCTGGAGGGCAGCATGCAGGTGGTGGAGCTGGCGGAAGCGGCCATTCGCGCCGCGGGCCTGACGCCGGTGCGCGTGCCCATCCGCGGCGGCACCGACGGGGCGCAGCTCTCCTTCCGCGGCCTGCTCTGCCCTAACATCGGCACCGGCGGCTACTGCTGCCACGGCCCCCACGAGCATATCAGCGCCGAGAATATGGATCGGGTGACGGAGATCCTGCTGCATCTGATCGGGCTGAATCTGGCCTGAACCGGGGAGCGGGGAGGACTGTGTCATGAACGGGAAGCTGGGTGCGCGAAAATGGTCCGTGCTGCTGCTGGTCGGCTTGTTCGGCCAGTTTGCCTGGACCATCGAGAACATGTACTTCAACCTGTTCCTCTATAACACCATTCTGCAGGATCCGGACTATATCGCCGCCATGGTTGCCTGGTCCGCAGCCGCGGCCACGGTGACCACCCTGCTCATGGGCGCGCTGTCCGACCGGGTGGGGAAGCGGAAGGCGTTTATTGCAGTGGGCTATCTGCTCTGGGGCCTTTCCACGGCGGCCTTCGGCTACATCACGCCGGAGAACGCGGGAAAGCTCTTTCCCGGTGCCAATGCAGCTGTCGCGGCGGCCACTCTGGTGGTGGTGCTGGACTGCGTGATGACCTTCTTCGGCTCCACGGCCAACGACGCCGCCTTCAACGCCTGGGTCACCGACAACACCGATTCCGGCAACCGGGGGCGGGCGGAGAGCGTGCTGGCCATTTTGCCGCTCGTCTCCATGCTTGTCATCTTCGGCGCCTTCGACGGGCTGACCCAGCAGGGGAAGTGGAGGGATTTCTTCAACATTTTCGGCGCCGCCGTCTCCGCGGTGGGCCTGCTCTCCCTTTTCCTTGTGAAGGACGATCCCCGTCTGCGCCCCCGGCGGGACAGCTATTTCAAAAACCTGCTCTACGGTCTGCGCCCCTCGGTGATCCGGGAGAACCCGGAACTCTACCTGTCCTTCGCGGGCTTCTGTCTGTTTTCCATCGCGGTGCAGGTGTTTTTCCCCTTCCTGATCATCTATATCCAGCATTTTCTGGGCATCCAGGACTACGCCGTCGTGCTGGGCGTGGTGCTGATCCTGGCCTCTGTAGTCAGCGTGCTCTCCGGCCGCTGGATCGACCGCCTGGGCAAGCTGCGCTTTGCGCTGCCGGCTGCTGCTGTGATGCTTGCCGGCCTTGTGGGCATGTACTTCGTGCGCTCCATGGCGGGCGTCATGGTCGCCGGCACCGTGATGATGTCGGGCTACATGATGCTTACGGCGGCCCTTTCCGCCAACATCCGCGACTGGACGCCGGAGGATAAGGCGGGCCACTTCCAGGGCATCCGCATGATCTTCCAGGTGCTGCTGCCCATGATCATCGGCCCCGCCATCGGCGCGGCGCTGATCCGCTCCAATCCCATGACCTACGAAGACCTGGGACAGACCAAAAACGTCCCCACTCCCGGCATTTTCCTGGGAGCCGCAGCGGTTCTGCTGCTGGTGGCGATCCCGGTATTCATATTGAGAAGAAAAGAGAAAGAGACAAAGACATGAAAGAGGCCATTTATCATTTTCCCACGGACGGCAAACCCTGCGCCTGCGAGCAGATCAAAAGCGGTCACATCCACGAGACCTATCTGATCGGCACGGATACCGGCAGTCAGTATATCCTGCAATGGATCAACCAGTATGTGTTCCCTAATGTCAACGCCATTATGAACAACATGAGCGCCATCAGCGGCTTCCTCAAAAAGCAGCGGAGCGGCAGGATGCCCATGATCCGGTATCTGACCACCAAGGAGGGCCAGAGCTATTACGACGACGGTCTGGGCGGCGCCTGGCGGGCCTATCGCTATGTGGACAACAGCATCTGTCTGCAGCGGCCGGACAGTCTGGAGGACTTTTACGAGTGCGCCAGGGCCTTCGGGCATTTCCAGTACGCGCTGAACGATTTTCCCGCCGAGCAGCTGGAAGAGACCATCGAAAACTTCCACAATACCGTGGACCGCTACCGCCAGCTGCGGGAGGCGATCCAGCGGGACGAGATGGGTCGGAAACGTGAAGTGGAGCGGGAGATCCGTTTCCTGCTGGACCGGGAGGACCGGGGCTGCATGCTGCACCGCATGATGCGGGACGGCAGTCTTCCCACCCGGGCCACCCACAACGACACCAAGATCAACAACGTTCTCATGGACAAGGACACCCGCAAGGCCATCTGCGTCATCGACCTGGACACCGTGATGCCCGGCCTCTCGGTCTACGACTTCGGCGACGCCATCCGCTACGGCGCCTCCACCGCATCCGAGGACGAGACGGATCTGAGCAAGGTCTCCCTGGATCTGGAGCTGTTCCGCATCTTTGTGCGCGGCTTTTGCGAGGCCTGCCCTAGTCTGACCCCGGAGGAGATCCGGATGCTGCCCCAGGGCGCATACACCATGACCCTGGAGTGCGGCATGCGCTTTTTGACGGACTATCTCAAGGGTGATAAGTACTTCGCCATCGAGCGGGAGAAGCACAACCTGGACCGGGCCCACACCCAGTTCAAGCTGGTGGAGGACATGGAGCAGAAGTGGGACGACATGGCCCGCATCGTCCGGGAAGAAACCGGGATCTGATCTTTCCCAACAATACAGCAGCCCCCGCGCAAAAGCGCGGGGGCTGCTGTATTGTTGCTATGTCTGCAGGTTTTGCGAATCAGCCCTGCCAGATGTTGCTGCGGTTGATGTCCTTGAGGGTGGCGGTGCCGCACATGGTCATGGTGGACTTCAGTTCGCCCACGATCTTGTCCATGAAGATCTTGAAGCCCTCCTCGCCCGCGCCGTAGATGGCGTTGAGGATGGGGCGGCCGATGAGCACGCCGTCGGCGCCGAGGGCCAGCGCGCGGAACACGTCCACGCCGGAGCGGATGCCGCCGTCCACCAGGATGGTGATGCGGTCCTTCACCGCGTCGGCGATGGCGGGCAGCACCTCGGCGGTGGAGGGCACGCCGCCCTGCACGCGGCCGCCGTGGTTGGAGACCACGATGGCGTTTGCGCCGGCCTCCACGGCCTTGCGGGCGCCGGCGACGGTCATGATGCCCTTGATGATGAAGGGTCGTCCCGCGTAGTCGATGATCTCCCGCATCTCGTCCACGGACTTGCTGCCGGCATTGGGGTTCATGGCCTTCAGGAAGGGGAGGCCCGCGCCGTCCACGTCCATGGCCACGGCGAACACGTCCGCCTGCTCCACGATGTCCAGCTTTTCAAACACGAATTCCTTGTTCCAGGGCTTGATGGTGGGGATGCCCATGCCGCCGACCTTGGCCATATCCTGCACGGCGCTCTTCATGATCTCGGGATTGACGCCGTCGCCAGTCAGGGCGGCCACACCGTAATTGGCCGCGGCGGGCACCAGGATGGAGTTGTAGCTAAAGTCGGTGTGCTTGGGGCCGTAGTGCATGTCCACTGCGCCAAGGGGAGCTGCGAAGATGGGGGCGGCAAAGCGGTGGCCGAACATCTCAAAGGAAATGTCGGGATCCACGTTCCTGCACAGGGTGTCCATGTTCACAAAGATCTCCTGCCACTTGTCATAGTTGCGCGCGGCAGTGGCGCCGGGGTATTTGCAGCCGGGGCCGGGCATGGCGTTGCCGCAGGCGCGGCCGTTGCAGACGGGGCAAGCCTTGCAGTAGGGGCCGATGCATTCTCTGGCGGCAGCCAGAACTTCGGGATAGGTCATGGGGGAAGCCTCCTTCTATTTATGTATCTGTTTCGATTATGCGTTCCTGCGCCGGGTTTGTCAAGCAATATTCCAATCGAGTACAGATCTTCAAGCGGGATCGACGCCCGTTCCGTCGAAGGCGGGGATCATCTCATCCGTGGCGGCGTCCATCTCCTGCCAGAAGCCCTCCAGGCCCCGCTTTTCCATGTAGGCGATCAGCCGCTCGTTGGTCTCGGCGTCTACCCGATTCTGCAGTTCCGGGAAGCGTTCCAGCCCCGGCATGGGGGTGTACTGGCTCATAAGGGAGAAGAGCACGCTTCCCGCGGGAAATTCCTCCGCCGCGAAATCGATCACGTCCATGGCGTTCAGATCCTGTCCTGGCAGAATCAGATGGCGGATCAGCACGCCTTTGCGCAATATTCCCTCTGCGTCCAGTTCGAAGGGTCCCGCCTGCCGATACATCTCCCGAATGGCGGCGGCGGCGACCGCGGGGTAATCCTCCGCCAGGGAATAGCGCCTGGCCAGATCGCTTTTCCAGTACTTGAAATCCGGCAGCCAGACCTGTACCAGTCCCTCCAGCATGCGAAGACTCTCCACGCTCTCGTAGCCGGAGCTGTTCCAAACCACGGGGATGCCCAGCTCCAGCCCGGAAAGCGCCTCTGCTATGGGCCGGACAAAGTGGGCACCCGTGACCAGGTTGATGTTGTGCACGCCCTGATCCCGCAGCCGCAGCATTGTGTCCCGCAGCTGGGGCACCGTGAGCGGCATGCCGCCCTCGCCGCGGCTGATCTCCCGGTTCTGGCAGAAGACGCAGCGCAGATTGCATCCGGTGAAAAAGATGGTTCCGGAGCCTCTTGTCCCGCTGATGCAGGGCTCCTCGCCATAGTGGGGAGCCGCCCGCGCAACCATGGGAAGGGCAGGGGAGCGACAGATCCCGCCCCGCAGGCTGTTTCCTCTTTTTGCCCCACATTGGCGGGGGCAATCGTTACAAAAAACGTCCATAATGGCAATTCCTTGGAATCTTTTTTGTTTTTTGGCATTTTGAACATAAAACCAGGCATTTCCGGGATGGATTATACCTGAAATTTATGGATATTGCAAGAATCATGAAAAATTGTAAAAAAGTACATGATTTTTTGATAAAGCGTGCTATAATGTCCTCGAAAAGAAGGATGTGATACCAAAGCGGGGGTGAAAGCGTGCTGGATATCGTGCTGGTGGAGCCGGAAATTCCGCACAACACGGGGGCGATCGCCCGCACCTGCGCCTGCACCGGAGCGAGACTCCATCTCATCAAGCCCCTGGGCTTTGATATTTCGGACAAATGGGTCAAGCGCTGCGGTCTGGACTACTGGCATCTGGTGGATATCTCCGTGTACGAAAATCTGGACGAATACTTTGCGAAGAGGGGAGGTCAGGGTCTTTGGCTTGCAACAACCAAGGCGCCCCGTGCTTACTGCGACGCTGATTTTTCCGGAAACACGACGCTGATGTTCGGCAAGGAGACGACCGGGCTTCCTCTTTGGCTCCGGGAAAAGTACCGGGACCGCTGTATCCGCATCCCCATGATCTCGGAGGCGCGAAGCCTCAACCTCTCCAATTCTGTGGCTGTTCTGGCCTATGAGGCGCTGCGGCAGCAGGGCTTTCCCGGCCTGACAGGGACCGGCGAAATGTCGGTCCGATAAATTCGGAAATCCAAAATCATTTTAGGAGGATACAAGATGAACTACAACAAAAAGACCATCTATGACATCGATGTGAAGGGCAAGAAGGTATTGCTCCGCTGCGATTTCAACGTCCCCCAGGATAAGAAAACCGGCGCCATCACCAGCGACAAGCGCATCGTCGCGGCGCTGCCCACCATCCGCTATCTGCTGGAGCAGGGCGCGGCCGTCATCGCCTGCTCCCACCTGGGCAAGCCTGTCGCCACCTTCGACAGCTACGTGAAAAAGCAGGTCGAGAAGGGCAAGAACGCAGAGGACGTCACCCGTGAGGAGTGGGAGAAATCCCTGAAGAAGCTGACCCTTGCTCCCGTTGCCGCGCATCTGAGCGAGCTGCTGGGCCAGGAAGTGATCTTTGCCAAGGACACCATCGGCGAGGACGCGCAGGCCAAGGCCGCCGCGCTGCAGCCCGGCCAGATCATGCTGCTGGAGAACCTGCGCTTCGATAAGGGCGAGACCAAGAACGACCCCGCCTTCGCCAAGAAGCTGGCCGACATGGCCGAGCTCTATGTGTCCGACGCCTTCGGCACCGTGCACCGCGCTCACGCCTCCACCGCCGGTGTCGCCGCCTACCTGCCCGCCGTCAGCGGTCTGCTGGTGGCCAAGGAGCTGGAGATCATGGGCAAGGCGCTGGAGAATCCCGTGCGTCCCTTCGTGGCCGTGCTGGGCGGCGCCAAGGTCTCTGACAAGATCAACGTCATCAACAATCTCCTGGAGAAGGCCGACACCATCATCATCGGCGGCGGCATGGCCTACACCTTCAAGGCCGCCCAGGGCTATCTGATCGGCAAGTCTCTGCTGGAGGCTGACCGCATCGACTACGCCAAGGACATGATCGCCAAGGCCGAGGCCAAAGGCGTGCAGTTCCTGCTGCCGGTGGACAACATCTGCGCCGCAGAGTTTGCCGCCGAGGCTGAGCCCGTCCTGGTGGAGGGCGATATCTCCGACGATCTGATGGGCATGGACATCGGTCCCAAGACCCGCGAGCTCTTCGCCGCCGCTGTGAAGGGTGCCGGCACCATCGTGTGGAACGGACCCATGGGCGTGTTCGAGTTCCCCGCCTTCGCCGAAGGCACCAAGGCCATGGCCCGCGCCCTGGCCGAGAGCGGCGCTGTCACCATCGTGGGCGGCGGCGACTCCGCTTCCGCGGTGGAAAAGCTTGGCTTTGCCGACAAGATCACCCACATCTCCACCGGCGGCGGCGCCTCCCTGGAGTTCCTGGAAGGCAAGGAGCTGCCCGGCGTGGCCTGCCTGCTGGACAAGTAAGCGCTGATAACACATTGGGGGACTCCCTCAGTCATCCGCCTTCCGTGAGACGGCGGATGACAGCTCCCTCATGGAGGGAGCCTATAAGGAAAGGATGATTGAAATGAACAGAAAGTATCGTAAAACCATCATTGCCGGCAACTGGAAGATGAACCAGCTTGCCTCCACCATCAAGCCCTTCATGGAAGAGCTCAAGGCCAACATGCCCAAGGCCAAGACCTGCGATGTGGTGCTCTGCGCCCCCGCCGTGATGGTCCCCGCTCTGATCCGCGCCGGCAAGGACTGCAAGGTCGCCGCCGGTGCCCAGGACGTGTCCAAGTATGAAAAGGGCGCGTACACCGGTGAGATCTCCGCCGCCCAGCTGGCGGATATCGGCGCCAAATACTGCATCGTCGGCCACAGCGAGCGCCGTCAGTACCACGGCGAGGACGATATGCTCGTCAACGCCAAGGCCAAGGCCCTGCTGGCCAAGGGCATCGCCCCCATTATCTGCGTGGGTGAGAGCCTGGAGCAGCGGGAGATGGATCTGACCATGGAGTATGTGGCTTACCAGGTCAAGGCCGCCCTCTCCGGCATCGACGCCACTCAGCTGCGCCGCTGTGTCATCGCCTATGAGCCCATCTGGGCCATCGGCACCGGCAAGACCGCTACCGCCGAGCAGGCCCAGGAAGTCTGCGAGGGCATCCGCGCCGTCGTCCGCAAGATCTACGGCGCCCGTCCCGCCCGCGCGGTCAGCATCCTCTACGGCGGCAGCATGAACGCCAAGAACGCGGCGGAGCTGCTGGCCCAGCCGGACATCGACGGCGGTCTTATCGGCGGCGCTTCCCTGAAGCCCGCGGATTTTGCCTCCATCATCGCCGCTACCGCCCAGGGCTGAGCGGAGCTTTCCCGGGGGATGCAAGCTTTCGCTGCATCCCCCTCGCGAATTGAGTCAGAAAGGAAAATCTCTTCTATGAAGAAAGCGGTTTTTATCATCCTGGACGGCTTTGGCATCGCCCCGCCCACCGCGGGCAACGCCATCGCCCAGGCCAAGAAGCCCAATCTGGACAAGCTCTTTGCGGACTATCCCTGCACCCGGCTCCAGGCCAGCGGTCTGGACGTGGGCCTGCCCGAGGGGCAGATGGGCAACTCCGAGGTGGGACACACCAACATCGGCGCGGGCCGCGTGGTGTTCCAGATCCTGCCCAAGATCAGCCAGGAGATCCGGACCGGCAAGTTTTTTGAGAACAAGGTCTATATCAAGGCGATCGAAGACGCGAAGGCCAATGGCAAGGCCCTGCACATCATGGGCCTGCTCTCCGACGGCGGCGTGCACAGTCACATCACCCACATCTTCGGCATCCTGGATATGGCGAAGGCCCGTGGCGTGGAGCAGGTCTATGTCCACTGCTTTCTGGATGGGCGCGACGTGCCGCCCACCAGCGGCGCCGGCTTTGTGAAGGCGCTGCATGAGAAGTGCGAGGCTCTTGGCAACGCCAAGATCGCCACGATCCAGGGCCGCTTCTGGGGCATGGATCGGGACAAGCGTTGGGACCGCGTGGAGAAGGGCTATCGCGCCATCGTCTGCGGCGAGGGCGTGGAGGCATCCGATCCTGTGAAGGCGGTGGAGGACAGCTATGCCCAGGGCGTGACCGACGAGTTTATGGAGCCCACCGTGGTCTGCAGGGACGGCGCCATCAACCAGGGCGACAGCGTCATCTTCATGAACTTCCGCCCGGACCGGGCCCGTGAAATGACCTGGGCGCTGAATCTGCCCGATTTCGCCCGGTTTGAGCGACCCAAGACGGTCTATCCTCTCAGCTACGTCTGCACCGCCCAGTACGACGAGGCGCTGACCCTGCCCATCGCCTATCCTCCCGAGGCCATTGAAAACACCATCGGCGATCTGATCAGCGCCAAGGGCCTCAAGCAGTTCCGCGTGGCGGAGACGGAGAAGTACGCTCATGTCACCTTCTTCTTCAACGGAGGCGTGGAAAAGCAGTTTGTGGGCGAGGACCGCTGCCTGGTGCCTTCTCCCAAGGAGTACGCGACCTATGATCTGATCCCTCAGATGAGCGCGGAAAAGGTGGCCGACAAGGTCGTCGAGGCCATCGCCTCCGAGCAGTACGCTCTGATCGTCTGCAACTTCGCCAACTGCGACATGGTGGGCCACACCGGCGTGATGGACGCCGCCGTGAAGGCCGTGGAGACCGTGGACGGCTGCATGGGCCGCATCCTCGCCGAGGTGGAGAAGCACGACGACGTAGTGCTTCTGGTCACCGCCGACCACGGCAACGCCGACGTGATGTTTGACGAGACCGGCAAGGTCAATACCGCCCACACCACCAATCCTGTGCCCTTCTGCGTGCGGGAGAAGGGGATCGCGCTTGTGCCCGGCCGCCTGGCTGACATCGCCCCCACCATCCTGAAGCTCATCGGCATCGAGCAGCCCGCCGAGATGACCGGCAAGTGCCTCATCAAGTGAGTTTTGAGCTTTGCATTTTGAAAAACCCCCGACCTGCGTTTGCTGCGCAGGACGGGGGTTCATCGTTTTTCAGGCTCAAAACTCTAAACTCAAATCTCAAAACTACTTCTCATGGACCCTTTTGCCGCTGATATGCTCCGGGGTCAGGGCAAAGCAGAGCACCCGGAAACCGGCCTTTTCCACCTCGTACTCGATATAGTCCCGGTCGTCGGTAAAGCAATAGGAGAGCTTGCGGCTGATCTCCAGCGCCTCCTCGTGATCCGTGACGATCTCCAGGCGGCCGAAAACCACAACACTGTTGAAATAATAGGACCAGCCGTCCTCGGAGAGCTCCGCCTGCTGCATCACGCAGAAGCTTGCCCGGGCGTCCTTCCGCATAGCGTCGATTTTATGCCCCGTGGCGCCGCTGTGGAAATAGATCTTCCCGCTCTCCGGATCGTACCAGTGGTTGTGCGGCACGCCGTAAGGCCAGCCCTCATCGCCGATCAGGGACAGGACGCCCCTCTTTTCCTGCCGCAGGATCTCCACGCATTTCTCCTTCGTCAGCGCCTGTTTTCTGCGGGCCAGGGGGCGAAAGGCAGGGGAGGGGCGGTCCAGCTCTTCTGCCAGAATGGAATAGTAAGCCAGATCGCAGCAGGGGTCGCTGTTGTTGCTGCCGCTGCGGCGCAGAACGCCCTGCTTCTTCATGCCGGCCTTTCGCATGACGGCGCCGGAATTGGGGTTATTCACGTCATGGCAGGCAAGCACTTGCTGAAAGCCGACCTCGCGGATCAGATATTCAATCACGGCACGGAGCCCTTCCGCGGTGAGGCCCCGGCCCCACCAGGCCCTGCCGATGCAGTAGCCCAGCTCCGCCCAGTCGTACTTCTCATTGGTCCGGATCACGGAGATGCTGCCGATGGGCTCGTTCCGCTCTTTGAGTACGATGGCCCATTGATAGAAGTCCGGCTTCCAGGCCTCCTGCTCCCAGAGGGCGCAGATCGCACGGGTGGATTCCACGCTGTCGTGGGTCTTCCAGGTCAGATACTTTGTGACCTCCGGATCGCTCGCCCAGTTGCGGAACATGATCTCGGCGTCCGTGACCGAAAAGGGCCTCAGCAGCAGCCTCTCTGTTTCAATTCTTTTACTTCCCATATGCCGCATGCGCTCAACTCCGTTTCTCCTTTGTACTAACGGATCCAGTATAGCACATGCCTTCCGCGTCTGGCAAGGGCGGCGGGTGCGCTATATCGCAGGCTCCTCCATTTTGAGCCCGTGGAGGAAGCCGTTCATGGCGGTGCTGTGGATATCGCCCGCGATCACGCGCTGTCCCTGTACATAGAGCGTTGCCAGAACGGTCTGGCTCTTGTCGGGATAGTTTGTGACCACGTAGCTGTATTGCATGCAAGTTTCCCCCAGATGGCGGCTCAGATCATAGCCCTGCTGCAGCTGCATCTCGTTGTAATCGGCAAGCATTCCCTCCAGCTCCATGGGAAGCTGCACCTTGCGCCGATCCTCGCTCTCCGTATCGATCTCCCAGCCGAGTCCGTTCAGAAAAGCCTCCCGCCCCTCCGGCGTCGAGACGTCGTCCCCCGTGCCGCAGCTTTTCAGCAGGATCAAGGTCACCAGCACGGCGGCGACCAGGAATACGATCGTCAGCGCTTTCTTTTTGGTAAAGGTATTGTGTTTTTGCTTCATCGCTGTCACCTCGTAAAAAGCATATTCGGACAAACAGCAGATATGAACCGGATGTTCGGGAAGAAAACGCACTTTTTGCCCGGAGTGGGGGATCCGGAAGAGTATTGAAAGTCAAAACAGATAAAAATGGTTGCAATTTGGTAAAATTTCTGGTAAAATGCATCTGTCGTATTGTACACATTTGCAGAGGGAAGGGGAGAGCGATGCTTCGGTTGGATAAATTATTGTCCGAGCAGGGCCTCGCGTCCCGACGGGAATTGAAGGACATCATCCGCAGCGGACGCGTCTCGGTGGACGGGCAGCGCGTCACGAATCCGGAGATGAAAATAGATCCGGAGCGCTCCGCCGTTACGCTGGACGGAGAGCGGATCTCCGCGCAGCGATTCCACACCTTCATGCTGGACAAGCCGCTCGGCGTTGTGACTGCAACGGAGGACCGCCGGGAGAAGACCGTGCTGGATCTGCTGCCGCCGGAGCTGCGGCGCATGGGCGTTTTTCCTGTGGGCCGGCTGGACAAGGACACCAGCGGTCTGCTGCTGCTGACCAATGACGGGGATCTTGCCCACCGGGTGATTTCTCCAAAATCCGCAGTCGAAAAATGTTATTCTGCAAAAGTGGACGGCGTGTTGACGGAGGAGGACGTTGAAGCCTTTCGCAGCGGTCTTGTGCTGAAGGACGGAACGCGCTGTCTCCCCGCGGAGCTTACGATCCTGGAGCCGGATTCCTGTCTTGTCAGGCTCACCGAAGGGAAATACCATCAGGTGAGACGGATGCTGGCCAGCAGGGAAAAGCCTGTTCTCACGCTGCGGCGGGTCTCCATCGGCGCGCTGGAGCTGGACGCAGCGCTTGGTCCCGGGGGATGGAAAGAGCTGGACGGAGCGGCTTTGTGCAGAGTGTTCAGTTGAACTATTACAGCAATTTGTCAAAAAAACATTCAAAATTTTGTTTTTTTTGAGCGTTCCCACCACAATATCAAAAAAATTAACAAAATTGCACCTGTTTTTCTATTGAAAATCACGAGCATTTGGAGTAAGATGGTCAAAAAATAGTAGCAGTGCTTTGGCATTTTTACCAGACTTGCTTTGCCCGCTGCTTTGGGGGGAAATTGAATGTCCAGCAGAATATTCCAGAATGTGATTATTCAAATGAAAGATGCTGTGGATCGTACCATCGGCGTGGTGGACGACCAAGGATTTGTGGTCGCAGCCAGCGAGCTTGCCATGATCGGATCCCGCCTGGATGATTTCCACGCCTATGATCTTGAGCAGTCGTCCGGCTCCTCGGTGTCCACGGAAAATCGCAGCTACTGCGCGCTTTTCACCGAGAACGGCAAGCTGGACTATGCTGCGTTCGTGGAAGGAGCGGACGCTGTTTCCCGCACCGTTTGCGCCGTGGCCGCCGTCGCCTTCAACGAGGCCAAGAATAACTTCGAGGAAAAGCACAACAAGGCGGCCTTTATCAAAAACATCATTTCCGACAATATCCTTCCCGGCGACGTTTACGTGCGCGCCAAGGAGCTGCATTTCGTTACGGACGAGCCGCGGATCGTGCTGCTGGTCCGGCAGATGGACAACGCGGACGTTTCGGCGGTGGAAGTGATCAGCCGTCTCTTCTCCGACAAGCAAAAGGACTTTGTCCTGAATATTAATGAAACAGACGTGGTCGTGGTAAAGGCACTCCAGTCTCCCGACAATCAGGAGGAAGTGCGCAAGGCCGCTCTCAGTATTGAAAACATCCTCCGTGAGGAGCTTGGCATCCGCTGCGTGATCGGCGTCAGCACCAACGCCCGCCATCTGCGCGAGCTGGCGGACCGCTACAAGGAGGCGCAGGTCGCCATCGACGTGGGCCGGATCTTTGAGAGCGACAAGACCATCATCCACTATGAAAACCTGGGGCTGGGCCGCATCATCTATCAGCTTCCCACGACCCTGTGCGAGATGTTCCTCAATGAGGTTTTCAAGAAGAATCCCATCGAGACCCTGGACGAGGACACGCTGGAGACGATCAACCGCTTCTTTGAGAACAATCTGAACGTCTCCGAGACCTCCCGCAAGCTCTACGTCCACCGGAACACGCTGGTTTACCGGCTGGAGAAGATCAAAAAGATCACCGGGCTTGATCTGCGCGAGTTTGACCATGCCATTGTTTTTAAGGTCGCCATGATGGTGAAAATGTATCTCGACTCCCTGAACAACTACAGATATTGAGTCGGGTTTTGATAGATCGACGTTCGCAAGCCTTTTTAACGGAGGAAAACTATGGTTCGCTTTGATAAAGTCAAACTGACCTACGACAACAGCGGCACCCTTGCCCTGGACGGCGTAGATCTGAAGGTGGATGAGGGCGAATTCGTCTTTCTTGTCGGGCCTTCCGGCTCGGGGAAGACGAGTCTGATGAAGCTCATTACCGGCGAGGTTCGCGCCGATTCCGGCCGCGTCATCGTCAATGATTTTGACATGATGCGCATTCGCCGCAGAAAGCTTCCCAAAATGCGCAGGACCCTGGGCGTGGTGTTCCAGGACTATCGCCTGATCGAAAATATGAACGTATACGATAACGTGGCATTTGCCATGCGCGTCGTCGGCGCCTCCAACCGGGAGATCCGCCGCCGCGTGCCCTATGTGCTGGAGCTGGTTGGTCTGGAGGGGACAGAGAAGCGTCTCCCGTCCGAGCTCTCCGGCGGCGAGCAGCAGCGTGTAGCCATTGCCCGCGCCCTGGTGAACAATCCCCGCATGATCGTCGCAGACGAGCCTACGGGCAACCTGGACCCGGTGCGCAGTCTGGAGCTGATGCTCCTGTTCGAGAAGATCAACGAGATGGGGACCACGGTTCTGGTGGTCACCCACGAGAAGGAACTGGTCAACGCTTTTGCCAAGCGTGTCATTACCATTAACGACGGCCACGTGATCAGTGACGGAATGGATGGGTATTTCAGCTATGAGATTCAATAGAGGCGGATATTTGATTCGCGAAGGCTTCCGCAGCATCAAGACCCATGGGCTGATGTCCTTCGCAACGGTCACCATCATCATGGCCTGCCTGATCATCATGGGCAGCGTTGCGCTCCTGTCCTACAACATCAACTTCCTGATCCGTGATCTGGAGAAGCAGAACGAGATCGTCGCTTTCGTGGACGACGAGAATGACGATTTCTCCGAAGAGGACCGGGCCCGCACGCTGGAGCCGATCCTGGAGGCCATCCCCAACGTGACCGACGCAAGCTTCGTTTCCCGCCGCGAGGCCATGGAAAACTACATGCAGAAGTATGACAAGGATCTGATGGAGGGGATCGACGAAACGGTGTTCCGGCATCGCTTCATCATTCACATCGACAACATCGAAAAGCTTGCGGAAACGCAGAGCGCTCTGGAGAACACCCCCGGTATCGCTAAGGTGCGCGCTCACCAGGACTATGCGGATACCTTTATCAAGTTCCGCAACATCATCACCGCCGTCGCGGTAGTTCTGATGGCGATCCTGGTGTTTGTGTCCATGTTCATCATGTCCAACACCATCAAGCTCGCCACCTTCAGCCGCCGGGAGGAGATCGCCATCATGAAGATGGTCGGCGCCAGCAACGGTTTTATCCGCCTTCCCTTCGTGGTAGAGGGTCTTGTCCTCGGCATCATGGGCGGCGGTCTGGGCTTCCTGGCCCAGTGGGGGCTCTATGATCTGGTGACCAAGTCGGTTGCCGAATCTCTGACCGGTGAATTCCTGAACACCGTCGAGTTTATCCGGATAGCTCCCGCAGTGCTGATCATCTATCTGGGCATCGGCATCGTGATCGGCGCCTTCGGCGGCGTCAGCGCCATTCGCAATTACCTGAAGGTATAAGATAACGCGGAATCAACCGCGACCATGCTCATTGAGGAAAAGCTTCCCGGAAAAGGAGCACATTATGGATCGTAAAAAAGCAATATCCGTTCTCGCGCTGATCATGGCCGTCGTCATGATCCTCTCTCTGGTTATCACGGTGATCCCCGGCTTCGCTATCGAAGAGGAGGAGATCGATGAGCTGGAGGAGAAGAAGCGCGAGCTTACGGCCCGCGTGGAAGAAGCCCAGCAGCGCGTAGACGACCTGCGGGAGCAGGAGGCCGGCGTCCTGGAGCAAAAGATCGCCCTGGACGAGGAAAAACGCGCCGCTGAGGAGGCGATCGCCATCCTGGACCAGCAGCTCGCTGTCTACGACAAGCAGATCGCAGAGAAAGCCATCGAGGTCCAGCAGGCCAGGGTCGTGGAGCAGGAGCACCTGCAGCGCTACCGTATGCGCGTGCGCGCCATGGAAGAGGACGGCGGATTCAATATTCTCATCATCCTGGCGCAGTCCGGCAGCCTTGGCGAGTTCTTGTCCGCTCTGGACGATGCCGGCGACATCATGGCCAGCGACCGTGCGCTGGAGCGTCAGTATCTCGCCTCTCTGGAAGAGAGCGAGCGCGTCATGGGCGAGTATGAGGCGCTTCGCGCAGAGTGCGAGCAGAAGCAGCAGGAGCTTTTGAAGCAGAAGGAAGAGATCGAGAAGAAGATTGCCGAGGCCGAGGCTCTTCTGAAAGAGCTGGAGGAGGACATTGAAGTGGCTATGGTGGAGTATGAAGCCGCCACTGCCGCCGAAGCCGCCGCAGCCCAGGAGATCCTGGAGCTGGTCGCCGCCTATTATCAGCAGCAGAAGGAAGAGGAAGAGCGCCAGAACTACGACAATAACGGTGAAGGCGACCTGGGCTGGATCCCCATCCCCACGCCCTATCCGACGGAGCAGCCCGCGCAGCCGGATCCCACCCCTGCGCCGACTGCGGCGCCCTCACAGCCGGATCCCACCCCTGCGCCCACACCGGAGCCGACTCCCGCTCCCACGCCCGCGCCGACCCCGGCCCCCACGCCCGATCCCGGTCCGTCCGGCGGCGGCGATGAGGGTGGAGAAGGCGGTGAAGACGGCGTAGAGGGCGGCGATGCCCCCGTTCCTACGCCTGCGCCGACTCCGGCCCCCACGCCGGCTCCTACGCCCGCGCCTACGCCGGCTCCTACGCCGACTCCCGCGCCTACCCCCACGCCGGCACCCACGCCCAAGCCTTTCTCTCCCGTTTGGCCGGTGCCCTGCAGCAAGCGCATCACCAGCCGCTTCGGCTGGCGTATCGACCCCATCACCGGGGAAGAACGGTATCACAGCGGCATCGACATTGACGGCTATCATAACGACGGCAAACCCATCGTCTCTGCGGCGGACGGCGTTGTCGTGACCTCGACCTTCAACAGCGGGTACGGCAACTATGTCATTATCGATCACGGCAACGGCTATATGACGCTTTACGGACACATGTCCGGCAGAGCCGTCAGCAACGGCGACAGGGTCACCGCGGGCCAGACCATTGGATACCTGGGCGCCACCGGACGCGCCACCGGCACCCACTGTCACTATGAGGTTTTCAAGGACGGCGGCCGCATCGATCCGGAACAGTTCTACAGCGGAATGAGCTACTGGGGCTGCTGAAAGGGCAGCAAATAAAGTAAAATGAAAATCAAATCTTTAATCCGCGGGATATCGGGCTTCTTGCTGTTCGCTTTTCTGATCTGCCTGATTCCCGGCAGAGCCTACGCGGTTTCCCAGGAGGAGATCGACGAGCTTCGGAGAGAGCGCCTGGCCATTGCCATGGAGCACGACGAGAAACAGGCTGAGGTCGACGCCCTGGAGGAGGAGAGAGCCGGCATCCTGGAGCGCAAGCAGGCCATGGATGAACGCAACGCCCTGACCCGCCAGCAGATCGACGCCCTTGAAAGGGAGATCGAGCTCTATGATCAGATGATCGCGGAGCAGGCGATCCGCCTGGAACAGGCCAGAGCCATCGAGGCCCAGCAGCTGGAGCGCTATCGCAGGCGCGTGCGCGCTATGGAGGAAAACGGCGATCTCGGCCTTCTTCCTCTGCTCATGAACGCGACGAATCTGAGCGACCTGCTCACAGTGTTTGACGATGCGGGCGACATCATGAAAAGCGACGTGGAGCTCTATGAGGACTACATCGAAGCCCGGGAGCACACCGAACGGGTAAAGGCCGAATACGAGACCACAAAAACCGAGCTTGAGGCGGAGCAGGAAGAGCTTCGCGCCCAGCAGGCGGAGCTGGAAGCCGAGATCGAAGAGGCCACCCGCCTGATCCAGGAACTGGAGGAGGATATCGAAGCCCGCGAGGAGGAGCTTCACCAGCTGCTTCTTGCGGAGATCGAGACTGCCGAGCGGATCGACAGGCTTGTGGAGCAGCAGGAGAGAGAACGCCGGGAGGCTGAGGAGCGCAGACGCCGCGAGGAAGAAGCCCGCCAGAACCAGCAAGGCGGCGGCTCTTCCGCACCCGCGGAGAACGGCGGCGGAGGAAGCGAAAGCGGAGGAAACGGCGGCGGAAGCGAAAGCGGCGGCGGAAGCCAGACCGTCACGGGAACCGGCTCCTGGAGCTGGCCCTGCCCGGGCTGCTATTATATCACCAGCCGCTTCGGCAATCGCTATCATCCGATCTTCAACGAATGGCGCTACCATTCCGGCCTCGATATCGGCGCAGGCTACGGATCTGCGGTCACCGCCGCCGACAGCGGAACAGTCATCATGGCCGAGGTCAACGGCGGCTACGGCAACTGCATTATGATCGACCACGGCAACGGTTACTATACGCTGTACGGGCACCTGTCCGGCTACGCGGTCTCCGGCGGTCAGGGTGTGTCCAAGGGGCAGACCATCGGCTATGTGGGCGATACCGGCTGGGCAACCGGGCCGCATCTGCATTTTGAGGTCCGCTCCGGCAGCTCCAAGCTGGATCCTGAGACGACCTGCGGATTTTACGGCTTGACCTACGCGCCGGACGCAGGAGAATGAACAAAACGGTATTGTTCGATACCGAATGCCGGGCAGTGTCTACTGCCCGGCTATGCCTTGATGTGGGATGGCGACATGAGCTGCTCCAAAGCGGCTCCAAACAGAGAAAAACAGGAGGTTGCCTGTGAAAGTTATTTTTCTGCGAATCTTGGCAAAGCTGTATTTGTCCGTTAAAAAGCTGATGAAGACCGGCGTTCCGCTGATTGCGGTGCTGATCCTGTGCGTGCTGGTCTGGGCCGTGACCTATTTTGTCACCCATAACAGCATGCTCAAAAAGGTCGGCGGCGAAGAGGATTTCGCTGAGGCCATGCGTTATATCGAGGTCAAGGACGTGATCGATGAGCGCTATATCGATCCCGTGAACCGGGACGGAATGGCGGACTCCGCCGCGGCTGCCATGGTCGCGGGTCTTGGCGACCCCTGGAGTTATTTTCTGACGGAGGACGAATATCGCGCCTATCAGCTCTCCACGGCAAATGACTATGCGGATATCGGTATGTCCATCGTCAAGGACGACGCCACCGGCGGCTTCCAGGTCATCTCCGTATATCCGGATTCTCCCGCCGCGCGGGCAGGGGTGACCAACGGTATGATCATCGTGGCCGTGGACGGGGAGAGCCTCTACGGCTACACCACCGACGCGGTGCGCACGCTGATCCGCTCCAAACTCAACACCACGTTTATCCTGGATTTCTCCAACGGCTCCCGCATTGAGGTGGACTGCACCACCGTGAACGCCGATTCCGTCACCTTCCGTCTGGAAAAGACGGGGGCAGCCTACATCCAGATTCACAACTTTGAGGCGGGAAGCGGCCAGGCCGCCGTGGACGCCATCGAGTATCTGCTGAGCCAGGGCGCCGTTTCGCTGGTAATCGACCTGCGCAACAATCCCGGCGGCCTCTCTTCCGAGGCGGCCATCCTGCTGGACTATCTGCTGCCGGCGGGGCGCCTGTTCTCCGTTGTGGACAAGAAGGGCACCGTGACCGTAACCGAGTCCGATTCCTTCAATCTGCAGATGCCCACCTGCGTACTCATCAATTCCGGCACCTTCCGGGAGGCGGAGCTTTTTGCAGCAGTGCTGAAGGAATGGGGCTGGGCCACGCTGATGGGCGAGCCCACCACCGGCAACACCCGTACCCAGGAGACGATCGCGCTCTCGGACGGAAGCGCCATCCGGCTCTCCACCAAGAGCTACCTGACGCCCAGCGGCGTGGATCTCTGCGCGGCCGGCGGCGTTGTGCCTGATTTCATCGTCTTCAACAGCGATGAATCCGCCACCGGTACCACACAGGGTACCACGGGAGGGGAGGACGGCACCGCCAGCATTTCCAACGACGAGCAGTTGATGGCTGCGCTGCGACTTTTGAGTTGACATTCCCCCTCGGGCTGGGTATAATCTTCATCTGTTGAATCGAAGCAACAAATCTTTCATCTATAACTTCTTTAAAGGAGACCTGCACTATGGCCAACGTGAATAAATTCAAAATGAGCCAGGATCGTCTGGATGCGCTGAAGGAAGAGCTTCAGTATCTGGAAACGGTCCGGGAAAAGGAAGTTGCCGAGCTGATCAAGGAGGCTCGCAGCTTTGGCGACCTCTCGGAGAACAGCGAGTATGACGAGGCCAAGAGCGAGCAGGGAAAGCTGTATTCCAAGATCGCGGAGCTGAAGGTGCTGATCGAGAACGCCGAGATCGTGGACAATATCGACCATGACGCGCCGAAGGATACCGTCACCCTCTCCAGCAAGGTTCGCGTGCTGGACGTGGACGAGGATGTGGAGGAGGAGTATGAGATCGTCGGCTCCCAGGAGGCCAATCCCAGAGAGGGCCGCATTTCCGACGATTCCCCGGTCGGCCACGGCCTGATCGGCCACCGCGCAGGCGAGACTGTTGTTGTCCACGTGCCCGTGGGCGAGGTGACCTTCAAGATCCTCAAGGTGGAAAATAACTGATACGGGAGGATTCCATGAACGAGAATCAGAACCGTCAGCCGGAAGCCGCCCAGGAGCTCAGCGAGATCCTGCAGGTGCGCCGGGACAAGTTGGCGAGCCTTCGGGAAGAGGGGAGAGACCCCTTCCGTCAGACTCGCTTTGACCGCAGCGCCTACTCCCGCCAGATCAAAGAGAACTATGCCGAGTACGAGGGCAAGACCGTCTCTGTCGTGGGCCGGATGATGTCCAAGCGCGGCATGGGCAAGGCCATCTTCTGTCATATCCAGGACGATCAGGGCCAGATCCAGCTCTACACCCGCTCCGACGCTGTCAGCGAGCAGGAGTTCAAGGACTTCCGAAAGTATGACATCGGCGATATCATCGGCGTCAGCGGCTATGTGTTCAAGACCAAGACGGAGGAGATTTCCATCCACGTCCAGAGCGTGGTGCTGCTCTCCAAGTCTCTGCGCCCGCTGCCGGAAAAATATCACGGCATGACCGACCGGGAGCTGCGCTATCGCCAGCGCTATGTGGATCTGATCGTGAACCCCGAGGTCAAGGATACCTTTGTCAAGCGCAGCCGCATCCTGCGTGAACTGCGCGCCTTCTTGGACGGCCGCGGCTTTCTGGAGGTCGATACGCCGGTGCTGACTCCCTTTGAAATCGGCGCCGCCGCCAAGCCCTTCTACACCCACCACAACGCGCTGGACATGGACATGGTCCTTCGCATCGAGACGGAGCTCTACCTGAAGCGCCTCATCGTCGGAGGCATGGAACGGGTCTACGAGGTGGGCCGCATCTTCCGCAACGAGGGCATGGACACCAAGCACAACCCGGAGTTCACCACCATTGAAGTCTACCAGTCCTATACCGATTTTCACGGAATGATGGATCTGGTGGAGGACATGATGAAGCAGGTGGCGCAGAAGGTCTGCGGCAGCCTGGTGGTGCCCTACCAGGGCCATGAGATCGACCTGGAGCACTGGGAGCGGCTCACCATGATCGACGCAGTGAAGAAGTACTCCGGTGTGGACTTCCGGGACTGGGAGACCGACGAGGACGCCATCGTCTGCGCCAAGGCCTATAATGTGGAGCTGCCCGAGGTACCCACCAAGGGCGCCATCCTGGCCGAGTTCTTTGACGCTTTTGTGGAGGAGAAGCTGATCCAGCCCACCTTCATTTACGACTACCCCGTGGAGATCAGCCCCCTTGCCAAGCGCAAGCCGGATGATCCCGCGTTTACCGAGCGCTTTGAGTACTTCATCAACGCCACCGAGTTCGGCAACGCCTTCTCCGAGCTGAACGATCCCATCGACCAGCGCGGCCGCTTTGAGCGCCAGGTAGCCGAGCGCCGTGCTTTGAATCCGGACACGAAGGCCCAGGTGGACTATGACTTCATCAACGCCCTGGAGTACGGCATGCCCCCCACGGGCGGCCTGGGCTTCGGCGTGGATCGTCTTGTGATGCTACTCACCAACAGCGACTCCATCCGCGACGTGCTGCTGTTCCCCACCATGAAGCCGGAAAAGCAGGAGAAGAAGGAAGAAAAGATAGAGGAAAAGCCCGCAGAATCCGAATGCGCCTGCTTTACCTGCCCCTCTCAGGAAGCCTGCAAGGCGGCGCAGGAAGCCGAGAAAGCAGCGCCTGTTGAAGAAAAAATCGACTTCTCCAAGGTTGTGATCGAGCCTCTGTTCCAGGACCTGGTGGATTTCGAGACCTTCTCCAGGTCCGATTTCCGTGCGGTGAAGGTGCTGGAGTGCGAAGCCGTCAAGAAGTCCAAGAAGCTCTTGAAGTTCACCCTGGACGACGGCACCGGCACGCCCCGTACCATTCTCTCCGGCATCCACGCCTACTACGAGCCGGAAGAGCTGGTCGGAAAGACCTGCATCGCCATTGTGAACCTGCCGCCGCGTCCCATGATGGGAATCGAAAGCTGCGGCATGCTCATCAGCGCCGTGCATCACGAGGGCGAGGAGGAGAAGCTCCATCTGCTGATGGTCGATCCCCACATCCCCGCCGGCGCGAAGCTGTACTGAGAAAAAACAAAAAAGACGCACCCCGAAATCCGCTTGTTTGCGGGCTTCGGGGTGCTATTGCTTATGAAGGATCAAAAGGACATTTCATAATAATAAAAATGTCCGCAAATCCACTCGGTATAGTAGGTGTTATCACCTCTGGGATCATACCATGCTTCCTTCCATAAATATCCCTCGCCTGATCTTTCAAGCCGCTGATCTGCCGGATGCGCACACCAGAGTGCGGTCATGTCATCCTTCTCGGAATAGTAAAAACCCCAATAGGCTGTCTCTGAGCCAAAGCCGTCTCCACCGCATAAAAAATCTATGCAATCGTCACTGACACTGATCTTTCGAATGAGCGCGTCATTCTCGACAGAAGAAAAATCTTCTTTTTCAATACAGTCAAGCAAAACTCCTTCATGCTCTCGCACATAGGTAAAAATCATGTCTCTCTCTGCATGATCTCCCCGTGGGAAAAAATCAACCATAGAATAGCTCCTGTTGTTCATGGTCAAATGCTCTTCATCATTCCAATAGAGCTCTTCATATTCTCCCCAACTGCCGGAATGAATTATTTTTTCGTCTTTCCGGAACTCGAAGGATCCGATGGAAAAACTGCCGTCCAGTTTATATACCATCAGGATCGTAGCGCCGCCCAATGCGCCTTGATCGTCGTCGATCACTTCGGCGCAGTATCTCATATCCGGAGAGACTTCACGGGCAATCACTGTTCTCGCTCCGAAATCGCTCAGCATAATAAAGAGGGATATAGGGAGGACGAGTATGCCGGAAAGTGCATAAAACGTTGTCATTAGCGCAACGCTCTTGACGTATACCGCAACAAGGATCGCGGTCATCACAAACCAAAGGGCAATCAGGAGCATTGCTGCTTGATTGTCTGCATGAAAAATGAACAAAAATGTGTTGATTTGATTCAGAAGCAGACTGACTGAAAGAAAGAACGATGAGGTTTTTCCGATTCGCCTTTCTTTGCGATATATCAAAAGAATCCCGATCCCATAGTAAAGGACTGAGGAAGCTATTGCATATACGATCCCATTTTTTACGGTGAAGGAATAGTGCAAGAACTTTGCAATAATACAGATGGATGGGAACAGAAGCGTAAGGATCAGAAGAAACAGGACGAATAGATTATTGCGTCTCATTGCTCACTCCTTGCCGAGCAGCAGGGCGAAGCGGTCGGAAAAGAGCTTGGAGGCAATACAAAGCCCGATCGTAAGAACGCACCCAAGGATCAAAAGGCCTGTCGAAAGAGCGCTGCCGTTAAAGAGATTGAGCAAGGTGCTCCGATAGTGAAAGATTGCCCAGACAGAACCGAGGAGGATAAAGACTGCCGTTGCGAGAAGGGAACAGCCGGAGAAGGCCTTTTTGCTCGGGTACAGGCGGATAAAATACCAGTTGGCAAGAGACAGCAGGAAGCCTGTCACGGGGACGATGAGGGCAAGCGCCCACAGACCGTTTGTGACGCCCTCCGGCGTTGCGGCTTCCCGGGCAACGCCGAACACCAGCAGTGCAAAGGAAACAAACAGCAAAACAGACTGCAGCAGGGAAGCCTTCCAGCTGTTGATGCGCGGAAAGGCCGCTTTCTTTGCGCTGGGTTCCTTCGAAACCGGGGCTTCGGCGTTCATCTCCGCAAGGGCTTTTCGGCAGGCTTCGCAGCCCTTCAGATGCTCTTCTACAAGTGCTTTGCTCGCATCGGAGCAGCATTCGTCCGTATAGAGCAGCAAAAGATCCTGAATTACATCGCAGTTCATACCATTACCTCAAGCTTTCTGAAAGTTTTTTCTTGGCGCGGTAGAATGTGACCCTTGCCCAGCTTTCGCTTTTCCCGAAAAGCGCGCTAATTTCGTTCAGCGAAAGATTGGCAAAGACATGGAGCAGGAAGACCTCCTTGTAGGGATCTTCCAGTTCGTGCAGCCGGGCGAAGGCCTCCGTTGACAGCTCCTTTCGGATCAGGGATTCGGCCAGATCGGGGGCGTCGGATGCAAGCTCCTCGTCAAGCTCCTCAGTTTTCCTGCTCGCGTTATACCAGGCGTAGTAGCTGTTTTTCGCGATCTGGCACAGCCAGACCGGCGCCTTATCCCGCTCCCGAAGCTGCGAGAGATTCATATAGGCCCGGAAAAAGGTCTCCTGGGTCAGCTCCTCCGCCAGGGAGGGATCCCGACTCAGCTTCGTCAGATACTTTTGGATAAACGCGTAGTTTTCGGTAAACAGAGCCTCAAAATCCGTCACATTCTCACCGCCCTTCGTTGATTGGATCAGAAAAGAAGAAAAACGTTACAAAGTAATAATACAAAAAGATTATTTTCTTTTCAACGGACAGGGATATGTTTTTTCTCCGGCTCTCGCACTTGCGGGCGGGAGCATGATGTGCTACATTTATCGTATCAAGGATCGGGAGGGCTGCCTATGCGGGATAAAAGTGGTAAAAGCGGGAGCAGACTTGCGTCTGCACTGCTGATCCTCTGCCTCCTGGGACTTCTCGCTTTTATGATCGTACTGCGTCTGAAGCAGGGGGAAGAAAGCCGAAGTCCTGCGCCTGCGGCAGTCACCGAGGAGCCGCAAGCGGAAATCGTGCAGCCTCCCGTGACGGCAAGCGCTGCTCCGCAACAGCCGGAACCGGAGTCCACCGCGGCTCCCACGCCGATTCCCACGGCGGATCCTGCGCTGTACCGCCCCATCGTATATGATGCGCGCAGCTATGAGCTGGTGACGGATATGGTTTTTGCCTATCGTCGGCAGATGCCGAACCGGGATTCCATCATCGCGGCAGATGTGGAGGCTCTGACCGCGCGGGATGAGAGACTGGGGACGGCCTGGGGCGGCATCATGGCGTATTGGGACTACGCCAACACCCGCATGGAGATCAACTTTGACGCGCTTCCCGAGGATCTGCCCGGGGACGACAGTCTCTGCATCGTGGTGCTGGGCTTCCAGCTCGCGCCGGACGGAGGCA
Organism: Oscillospiraceae bacterium; assembly: GCA_017428565.1. Taxonomy (GTDB): domain Bacteria; phylum Bacillota; class Clostridia; order Oscillospirales; family Oscillospiraceae; genus Limivicinus. Next base: position 113,497 of record JAFRQP010000088.1, on the reverse strand, counting down.
TGGAGCCGGAGCTGCTGGGCCGCTGTGAGCTGGCTCTCCGGGCGGCGGAGCAATATCCGAATGCCTTTCTGTTCTGCACCGGCGGCGGCACCGCCCGGGAGCACCCGGAGATCACCGAGGCCGGGGCCATGGCGGATTGGTTCCTTGCCCAGGGGCTGCCGGCCGGAAGGCTGATCGTGGAGGACCGTTCCACCACGACAGAGGAGAACGCCATGAACGCCCTCCGGATCCTGACGGAGCAGTATCCCCAGGTACACAGTCTCGTGATCGTGACCAGCGACTATCATCTGCCTCTGAGCTGCCTGCTCTTTACCGAGACGGCACTGCTCTATGAGTGCGAATACGGCTATGCGCCCTACGCCGTGGTGTCGAATCTCGGCCTGCGGGGCTACGGGCTGAACGAATATAAAAATCCCGAGGAGCAGGCGCTCTACGTCTGGAACGTTGCGCGTCCGCAGCCCAAGGCATGAGGAGGAGTATCATGCAGTTTTTATGTTATCCCAAATGCAGCACCTGCCAGAAGGCGCAGAAATGGCTGGACGAGCGGGGGATCCCCTATGAACTCCGCCTGATTCGCGAACAGCACCCCGACGCGGATGAGCTTCGGCTCTGGTGGAAACGCAGCGGCCTTCCCTTGAAGCGCTTTTTCAACACCAGCGGTCTGCAGTATAAGGCGCTGCAGCTGAAGGATCGCCTTCCCGGTCTGCGCGAGGAGGAGCAGCTTGCACTCCTTGCCTCCGACGGGATGCTGGTCAAGCGCCCGCTGCTGGTGGCGGAGGATTTCGTGCTGGTGGGTTTCCGCGAGGCGGAATATGAGGAAAAGCTGCGGAAATGAAACCCGATAGACGTTACGGCGAACGCCTTCCGGCATATTTTGACGCCCTGTGCGCCGCGCCGGAGATGACCAGACTGCGGGACGTGGGGATGAACTGCGGCTGCGAATACACCTCCTTCAAGCTTTTCCGCCGGATAAAGCCCTATTCCCGCTTTGAGCACAGCCTGAGCACCGCGCAGATCGTCTGGCACTTTACCGGAGATCCGGTCCAGGCCGCCGCCGCGCTGTTTCACGACATCGCAACGCCCGCCTTTTCCCATTCGGTGGACTTCTTGCGGGGCGACTCTCTGCGGCAGGAGAGCACAGAGGCGGGAACGGACCGGATCATCCTCTCGTCGAAGGAAATCTGCCGGATCCTGCGTGAAAACGGCATCGCCCCGGAGGATGTGGTGGATTACCACCGTTATCCCATCGCCGACAATCAGGCGCCGCGTCTCTCCGCGGACCGATTGGAGTATACGCTGGGGAATCTGCTGCACTATCGGCTTCGGGCTCCGGGCTTCCTCCGCCGCTACTATCTCGATCTCACCCTCACCGAAAACGAGGACGAGGAGCCGGAGCTTGCTTTTCGGGACGTTTTGACGGCCATCGCCTTCGGCTATGACGCGCTGAAATGCTCCAGGATCTATGTCTCTCCCGAGGACCGTTACGCCATGCAGATGCTCTCCGAGCTGCTGAAACGCGCCCTGGACCGGGGCGTCATCGGCGAGGACGACCTGATGGGAACGGAGCCGCAGTTGATCCGAAAGCTGCAGAGCGATCCGAGTTCCAAGACAGAGTGGAAGCGCTTTCGCGCCCTGAAAAGGATGGTGACGGAGGAATGCGACGCGCCCGTGGAACTGCGGCGCGTGATCCCCGCCAAAAAGCGCTGCATCGACCCGCTTGTGGAGGGCCGGGGCCGTCTGTCCGCGATCTGCAGAGAATTCGAAGCTGACCTGAACCTCTTTTTGCAGGAAGATCAATCAGGCTGGCTCTGTGCAAAATAAGCGAATACACAAGGATAGCCGGGCGGCAAAGGCCGCCCGGCTATCCTTGTGTGTTATTCAGTCTTCTATTTACAGACCCAGGAATCTGCCGATGCGGTCAAAGAATCCGCCAATGGAGTCGATGACCTTCATCACGCCGCCCACGAAGCCGCTGGATTCGGTCCTGGCGCCGGAGAGCTTGTTCAGCGTGCCCTGCACCTGTTCCACGTTCAGCCGCAGCGCTTCGGTGTCCAGCTTCTCCAGAGAGCGGCAGAGCTGGATGAGCTGCTGGATCTGCCGGTCGCTGAGCTTGACGTCGTATTCGCCGGCGATCTGCAGGATGGTCTCACGCAGCTGTGCGTCGCTCATGTTCCTGGTCTCGTCCAGCATGAGCTTCAGCTCGTTCACGATGGCGGTGGAGTCCATGCTGCCGATCTCGCTGGCGAGGTCACCGGTGATGGAAAGCTCCTGGGTGCTGACAAGCTTGGCCAAGTCGTCCAGAGGCTTGCCGGTCATATCCTCGTAAGCCTTATACACACCGGTCAGCGCTGCGGTACCGCTGACGCCGAAGGGGGCCGCAACCACGATTTTCGCATCGGTGATGCCGGCGGTGGCCAGGGCGCTCATGTACATGGCGGGGGTGCACCAGGTGATGTTGTACGTGGACACGTCCATGCCTGAGCCGCTGGGGAGCAGCTCCACATACACGCTGGAAATGGAACGGGTACCAATGAGCGACGGGTCAACGTAACCGTCCAGATATTGCCGTTCCTCCCGGTTGGTCACGCGCAGCTCGATGACGCTGCCGCGCCTGACCCCGAAGGCCTGATAAACCTCCTCGATCTGCTCTTCCGTCAGATCGGCGGCGATCACCGCGCGGCTCTGGTTCCCGGCCGCAAAGGCGGGTACGCCGCAGGATAAAAGCAAAAGGAGCGTCAAGACAAGAGAGAGTATTTTTTTCATGAGAGGCTTCTTTCCTCCATAATCATAGAATGAAACGAATCGCCGGGCGGTACCCCGGAATCGTTGGTATGGTACCATGCAAGGTGCCAAAAAGAAAGTCCATTTTGTGAATATTAAGAAAGCTTATGTTTTTGGAACAAGTGAACGAAAGCCTGTGGAGTCTGGTATTTTTGCCGCTTTTTGCCTGCTGTGGGCTTCTTTTGCTGCCAAGCTTCCGGCTGCCCGCTCTCCGTATTTCGCGCGGGAAGGATCGCAACGACGCGCCTGGCATGAGACCCTGGCAGGCTGTCAGCACGGCTCTGGCTGCCACCGTGGGGACCGGAAATATCGTCGGCACCGCCCAGGCCGTCGCCATGGGAGGCCCCGGCGCCGTCTTCTGGCTCTGGTGCGCGGCCTTCCTGGGCTGCGCGGTGAAATACGCCGAAATCTATCAGGGACAGCGCCATGGCGGCGCCGTTGGCTATATCCGAGCGGCCTTGGGCAAGATCCCCGCCAAGTGCTACGCTGTGCTCACCGCGGTTTCGGCCCTCTTTGTGGGCAATATGGCGCAGATGAACGCCGCGGTCCGCGCTCTTTGCGGCGGGGCAGGGGAGCGGGCCGTGCTGCTGCGGCTGCTGTTGGGGCTGCTGCTGGTCGGCCTGCTTGCCGTTCCCATCCGCGGCGGCGCAAAAGCCGTAGGCAGCAGCTGCGAGCACCTGGTCCCGCTGATGTCTGCGCTCTATCTTCTGGTATTGGGCTATGCGCTGTTTCGGTTTCGGGGCAGGCTGCCTGCGGTATTTGGGCAGATCCTGCGGGAAGCCTTTCATCCCCGGGCGGCGCTGGGCGCGGCAGGCGGGCTCGCCCTCCGGCAAACCCTCCTCTGGGGGCTGCGGCGCGGCGCTTTTTCCAACGAGGCCGGTCTGGGCAGCGCGGCCAATATCCACGCGGAGGTGCGGAGCGATCATCCCGAGCGGCACGCCTTTTGGGGCGTATTCGAGGTCTTTGCCGACAGTTTTGTTCTCTGCACAGCGACGGCGCTGGTCCTCCTCGCTTCCGGGGTCCGGATCCCCTTCGGCACGCTTCCCGGCTCAGAGCTTCTGCGGGATGCCCTCGCGGGCATCTACGGGCACGGGGCGTCGTACTGCTTCCTGTCCGCGGCGCTGGGGCTATTCGGATTCAGCACGGTGCTGGGCGTCTACGTCTGCGCACGACGCTGTGTGCTGTGGCTGGGAGGGGAGAGGGCGGAGCGGATGTATTCCCGCGTCTTTCTGGCCTGCGCGCTGCTGGGCTGCCTCCTGCCTCTGGGGCTGGTCTGGCAGCTGGCGGATACGGTGAACCTGCTGCTTTCGATCCCCAATCTCACGGCGCTGATCCTGCTTTCTGCTTCCACAAGCAGGGCATTTCGCGCCGCTTCCGGGCGAAAACAGGGGAAAGCGACGTCTGACGCTTGACTTCAAATCAGAAACTGCTATACTGTTCGCAAACGACAAGCCCGGGAGAGTGCCTATGAAAGTCTGGAAGGGGATCCTGCTTTTTCTGCTGCAGCTGCTCTGCACCCTCGCAGTGCAGTTCTTTCTGCTGCGGCTGATCCTGTCGGAACGGGAGCTGACCACGGGGGACTATCTGATCTGCGCTCTGTTTTCCGTCCTGTTCTGCGCCGCAGATTTCGTGGGGAGCTGCCTGCTGCTGAAGGGCCACAGCATGCGTCAAACCGGCAATCTTGCTTTGCAGTTCTGGGATATTCTGTTCTGCAGTCCCTTCTTTCTGCTGGCTGTCGTCGGCCTTCTCTCCGGCGGGGAGGGCAGCCGCTTCGGCCTTACAGCCCTTGCGCTGGAGCTGCTTTTGGTGATCGAACGCTCCACAAGCTATGTGCTCTTTGACCCGGGGCAAAAAAAATAGCGAATCAGGCAGCGGTCCGGTAACGGGCCGCTTTTCATTTCCAGATTTTTAAAGAATCCGCTCTTGCCGGAAAGAAAAGAAAGGTGTATGATAATAAATTGAGACGGCGAACATAGAAACTCACGAATCGTAGGTGAGGCGTTTTTGAAAGTCCTGGACGGCATTCTGGATCTGCTTTTCCCGCGGCGCTGCGCGTTTTGCCACCGGATCACGCAGGAGGGAGCGAAGATCTGCCCACGCTGCGTCGCAGAGCTTCCTTATACCCGCGAGAGCGCGAAACAGAGCTTTCCGCATTTGAAGAGCTGCTGCTCGCCGCTGTATTACGTGGACGATGTGCGCCGCTCCCTGCTTCGCTATAAGTTTCAGGGACTTCGGATCTACGCGGAGCTTTATGGGGAATTTCTCGCAAAATGTATTGACGAAAATCCGATTTCCTGCGATAGTATTACCTGGGTGCCGCTGAGTCGGAAAAGGCTGCGCAAACGGGGCTATGATCAGGCGCGGCTGCTGGCGGAGGAGCTCTCCCGACAGACCGGTCTGCCCTGTGTCCCCATGCTGCGGAAGATCCACAACAATCCGGCTCAGTCCGGCACCGGGGATGCAAAGAAGCGCAGGGAAAACGTTAAAGGCGTCTACGAAGCCCTCTCCGAGGAGGAGATCGCCGGAAGGCGCATTTTACTGGTGGACGACATCGTTACCACCGGCGCCACGCTTTCGGAATGCGCCTCGGTTTTGAAAAAGGCGGGCGCAAAGGAAGTGTCCGCCGTGACCCTTGCCAGAAGAAAAGATTGAGATTTGCAGATAGAGGAGAATCCGAATGGTTATATTTGAGAGAGATATCGCAGTGGATATGGGCACTTCCACCACGCTTCTGTTTGAACAGGGGAAGGGCGTTGTGGCGCGGGAGCCCACCGTGGTCGCCATCGACCGCATCACCGGCAAGATCTCCAAGGTCGGCCAGGACGCCCAGAAGATGCTGGGCCGCACCCCGGCCAACATCGTGGCGATCCACCCGGTGAACGCCGGCGTCATCTCCGACTATGAGATGGCGGCCCAGATGCTGCGGGAGCTGGTGAACCGCATCACTTCTTTCAGCCTGTTCAAGCCCTGCGTGCTGGCCTGCGTGCCCAGCTCCATCACCGGCGTGGAGGAACGCGCCATGATCGACGCCGCCATCGAAGCGGGCGCCAGAAAGGTCTACCTGCTGGAGACCGCCGTGGCCACCGCCATGGGCGCCGGCGTGGACATTTCCCGGCCGGACGGACACATGATCATCGACATCGGCGGCGGCACCACCGAGATCGCCATCATCTCCGCCGGGGGCGTGGTGGAATGCGAATCCATCAAAACCGCCGGAGCCAGCTTTGACGAGGCCATTGTAAAATACATCCGCCGCAAGCACAACATGCTCATCAGCCTCAGCGCCGCCGAAGAGGTGAAGCGCAGCATCGGCTGTGTGATGCAGCGCCCGGACATGGGTGTGGAAGAAGTGAAAGGACGCAACCTTTCTAACGGCCTGCCCAAGACGGTCAGCATCAACGCAAACGAGCTGATCGAAGCCTTTGTGGACCCCATGAACCACATTCTGGAGTCGATCCACACGGTGCTGGAGCGCACGCCGCCCTCTCTGGTTGGCGATCTGGACACCAACGGCATCATCATGTCCGGCGGCGGCAGTCTGATCTACGGCATGGACCGGCTCATCGAGCGCAGCACCGGGATCCGCACCTCCGTGGTGGACGATCCCATTTCCTGCGCCGCATACGGAGCCGGCAAGATGCTCAAGCATCTGGACGATATCCCCGACGGGATGCGGAACTATTTCCGCATGCGTCAGCTGAAGGCATAAGAGAAGGGAAGGCTGATCGCGGTGAACAGCAAGCTGGACAAAATCAAAAAGCTCACGCACAGGCTGAGCGGAAAAGACAAAAAGCCTGTCTGCGCAGCCGTGATCCTGGCCGCCGGCAGCTCCGTGCGGATGGGAAACGACAAGATCCTGGCGCGGCTGGGTGAGATCCCCGTTCTGGCGCGCACTCTGCGGCCTTTCCAAGACTCCGACTATGTACAGGAGATCGTGGTGGTCACCTCGGCGGAAAAGCTGGTGGAGGTCACGGAGCTCTGCCGGGAGTATAATTTCGGCAAGGTCAGCAAGGTCGTCACCGGCGGCAAGACCCGGGCCGAATCCGCTCTGACCGGCGTCTCCGAGGTAAGCGGGGATGCGGATCTGATCGCTGTGCACGACGGCGCCCGCCCCCTGGTCACGGGGGAGCTGATCCGCCGCACCGTGGAAGCGGCCGCGCAGAAATACGCGGCGGTTCCTGCCATCCGCAGCACGGATACGCTGAAGACAGCGGGGGAGGACGGCGCCATCATCGGCTCCGTGGACCGGAACAGCACATGGCGCATCCAGACGCCCCAGGTATTCAAAGCGGATCTCATCAAAGGCGCTTTGACCAAGGCCATGAAGCAGGGTCTGCCTTTGACGGACGACAGCTCCGCCATGGAGGTTCTGGGCGTCACCACCTACATCGTCGAAGGTGAAGAAGAGAACATCAAGCTGACCAGGCCCCTGGACCTGCTGCTGGCTGCGGCCATCCTGAAGGATAGGAGAGAGCGCAATGCGGATCGGGCAGGGCTATGACGTACACCGCCTGGTGGAGGGGCGAAAGCTCATCCTGGGCGGGGTGGAGATCCCCTATGAAAAGGGGCTCCTGGGCCATTCCGACGCAGATGTGCTGACCCATGCCCTGATGGACGCGCTGCTGGGCGCAGCGGCCCTGGGTGACATCGGGCAGCATTTTCCCGACAAGGACCCGCAGTATGCCGGTGCTGACAGCATGGAGCTTTTGCGCCGGGTGTGCGCGATCCTGCGGGAGGCCGGCTACCGGGTGGGAAATACGGACTGCACCGTGATCGCCCAGCGGCCAAAGCTCGCCCCCTTCATCCCCGCCATGCGGGAGCGCCTTGCCGAGGCGATGGGGCTTGCGGCAAACCAGGTCAGCGTAAAGGCCACCACCGAGGAAGGCCTGGGCTTTACCGGAGACGGCAGCGGTATCGCCGCGCAGGCGATCGCGCTGATTTTCTCCTCTGATGAACACAAATCAAGCTTCCCTGCATAGGATGGACTGCATCCTGCATGGGACTGAAAGAATGATTCGGGATCCCGTTCAGAACGGGGTCCCTTTTTTGTCAGCCGTCATCTGGCGGCGGATGGGAGAGCAGTATGACGCAATTCTGGATCCTTTTCCGTTCCCTCACGCACGCCCAGAGAGCCGCCGGCCTTCTGGAGCGCAGAGGGATCACGGCCACGATCGCACGCGCGCCCCAGGGCTTGAGTCCCAAGGGCTGCGGCTACGCGGTTTTGTTTCGCAAACGCATAAACGAGGCGCTTCGTCTGCTGGAGGAAAACAAGATCCCCTTCGGGCAGGTTTTCGAGCGCAGGGAGAGCGGGGAATTCCGGGAGGCGCGGCTTTGATCTATTTGGATCACGCGGCGACCTCGCTGGAAAAGCCTCAGACAGTCCCCGCCGCCGTTGTGAGAGCCATGCGATCCATGGCAAGTCCGGGCCGCGGGGGACACGCGCCGGCCATGCTGGCGGCGGAAACCGTCTATCGCTGCAGAGAAGAGGCGGCGGCGCTCTTTCATATGCAGCGGCCGGAGAACGTCGTCTTTACCATGAACGCCACTCATGCGCTGAACCTTGCGATCCACAGTTTGGGGCAGCCTCACGACCGGGTGCTGATATCCGGCTTTGAGCATAACTCCGTGACGCGGCCGCTGCACGCGCTGGAGGCGGAGATTCTTGTGGCGGGCAGGCGCCTGTTTGATCCGGAGGACACGCTTGCGGATTTTCGTCGCCTGCTCCCCGGCGTAAAATTCGCGGTCTGCACGGCGGTATCCAATGTTTTCGGCTATATCCTTCCGGTGCGGGAGATCGCCGCGCTCTGCAGAAGGGAAGGGGTGCCGCTGATCCTGGACGTTTCACAGGCGGCGGGCGTGCTGGACCTGAATATGGAGGAGCTCGGCGCAGCTTTCCTCTGCATGCCCGGCCACAAGGGCCTTTTGGGGCCCCAGGGGACCGGCCTGCTGCTCTGCGGCGGAGACGCAGCGCCTCTGCTCTTCGGCGGTTCCGGCAGCGAGAGCCGGGAACAGGCCATGCCGCAGGAACTGCCGGATCGTCTGGAAGCGGGCACGCATAATGTTTGCGGGATTGCCGGCCTTCTGGAAGGGATCCGCTACGTGCGGAGAAGGGGACCGGACTCGATCCTGCGGCACGAGCGGGAGAGCATACGCTATTGTGCGGAGCTGCTGCGCGGCGCGCCCTGTGAGCTTTTCACCTGCGACGCCTCCTCCCAGAGCGGCGTCCTCTCTCTGCGCAGTCCCGACATAGACTGCGAGACTCTGGCCCGGCGACTCAGCGACAGGGGCGTCTGCGTGCGCAGCGGGCTGCACTGCGCTCCTCTGGCGCACGAGAGCGCAGGCACGCTGGACACCGGCACCCTGCGGCTGAGCGTGTCGCCTTTTCTCCGGCGGGAGCAGCTGGAAGCAGCCTGCAGCACCCTGCGAAGCTGCCTGAAATGAGCCCCCCGGCTTAAGAGAATTTCAGATTATTCCCGCTTCCATCTGTTGCCTTTTCCGCGGAGATGATATATAATAACCAAATGAATATAGTGGAGTTGTATGCGGTGTAAGCGCCGCTGAGCCGAGAGAAAGCATGAGGAAACGCCTATGGATGCAATTGGAAATGTATTTGTTACAGCCTTTAACGACATCAAAACCATGAGCTTCACGGACTTCCTTGATATCATCATTGTTGCCTATCTGATCTACAAGGTGATCGGTTTTGTCCGGAAGACGAATTCCTATAATCTGGCCAAGGGCATCGTCTTTATTCTGATCGCGCTGTGGCTGTCCTATGTGCTGCACCTGACCATGATCAACTTCCTTCTGCGGAAGACGGTGGAGTTGGGATTGATCGCTCTTGTTGTGCTGTTTCAGCCGGAGCTGCGCCGCCTGCTGGAGCGGATGGGGCGCGGATTCTCCTCCCGGAGAACACTGTCCACCCCGATCATGGAGGACGCGATCACCCAGACGGTCATCGCCTGCACGGAAATGTCCTCTTCCCACACCGGCGCGCTGCTGATCTTTGAGCGGAATGACCGGTTGAACAGCGTCATGAATACCGGAACGGTGATCAATTCCGACGTTTCAGCTGAACTGATCAAAAACCTGTTTTATAACAAGGCTCCGCTGCATGACGGCGCCGTGGTCGTCCGGGAGGGCAGGATCGCCTCCGCCGGCTGCGTCCTGCCTCTGACCCAGAGCACCAATTTGAGCAAGGAGCTTGGCATGCGCCATCGGGCCGGCATCGGCCTGAGCGAGCAGTCGGATGCGGTTGTGATCATCGTTTCCGAGGAGACGGGCGCTATTTCCGTCGCCATTGAAGGGATGCTCAAGCGGCACCTCAACGGCTCCTCGCTGGACAGGCTGCTGCACAGCGAGCTGATCCGGGAGGAGGAAAATATCCCCCGGGTTTACCAGATGCTGCAGAACGTGAAGATGAGAATCAGAGGAAACAAGAATGAAAAAGATGAAAAAAATAGTTGAGGGCAAGCTCTTCTGGCTGGTCGTGTCCTTCCTGATTTCTTTCTCCGTCTGGGTGTACGTCACCTCCGTGGAAACGGTGGAATCTACCAAGGTTTTCCGGAATATCCCGGTGGAGATCGTGGGCGAGGAAACCCTGCTCAACATGCACAATCTGGTCATTACCGGCTTGGAGGCGCCCACGGTCACGGTGGAGATCCGTGGCCCGCGCCGGATCGTGAACGCACTGGACTCCACGGATCTGATCGCGCAGGTGGACGTCAGCCGTTTGTCTCAGCCGGCTTATACCACGCTGAATTATACCCTTGTCTATCCCTCCGGCGTGGATACCAGGAATCTGACGGTCCGGAAGTACCAGGATTCCGTCAGCTTTTACGTGTCTATGATGACCACCATCTCGGTACCCGTGGGCGGCGATTATCTGGGCGAGGTCAGCGGGGACTACATCAAGGCCACGGCCATCTATGAGCCTTCTTACATCACGGTAAGCGGCCCGGAAGTATATGTGCGGAATGTGGATCACGCCTATGTGGAATACGGCAGCCCGGACATGACGCTGGAGAGCACCTTCTCGGAGGAGCGTACCTATACGCTGATGGACAAGGACAACAACCCCTGCTCCACCGAATACCTGACCTGCACGCCGGATCTGGTTCGCGTCACGCTGCCCGTGCTGGCGCAGAAGGAGGTCCCGCTGACCGTGGTGCTCCAGGACGCCCCAGACGCCAACACCGAAAACACCAGGATCACCATTGAGCCGAAGACTCTGAAACTGGCTGGCGATTCTGCCACGCTGGAGAATATCAATCAGATCCAGCTGGATATCATAGACCTGTCCAAGATCGGCACGGAATACACCGCAAAGTATACCATTCCGATCCCCGTAGGGGTCCGGAATCGCTCGGGGATCACCGAGGCGACCGTAACCATTGAGATCCTGGGGGTGGAGACCAAGAGTCTGGAGATCAATCAGTTTGAGTGGCTGGGTGTAAGTGATGATGTAGAAGTAATCGTTGAGACGGAGAAGCTCCCCGTTCTGCTGCGCGGAGCCTCCAAATACATGAACACGCTGAACGCCGGGGCGGTCTATGCCGAAGCTGACCTCTCCAACCTGATGGGCTCTCTCGGGAATCACTTCGTCACGGTACAGATCCGGATCCCCGGCAACAGCAGGGTCGGCGCGATTCAGATCGACGGTCTCCCGGATTACACGGTTGCCATCCAGCTGAAACAGAAAGAGGCGAATTCATGACTCAGGACGCCATTGTGCTCCATCTGCTGCCGGACGATATGGCGGAGGTGGCCGTGACCCGCGGTACCGCCTGCGGCGGCAACTGCGGCAGCTGTGAGAGCTGCAAGTTTCAAAAAGAGATGCACATCCAAGCTCGAAATACTATTCAAGCCCAACCTGGGCAGAAAGTCGTGATCGAGAGCAAGAGCTCCAAAATCTACGCCGCGGCCCTGCTGGCCTACGGGATGCCGCTGCTCTTCTTCCTGCTGGGCTATGCGCTGGGCGCGCTGCTCGGAGCGGGGGAGGGGATCCGCATCCTGATGAGCTTTGCGGCCCTCGCCCTCAGCGGCCTGGTTCTGGTGCTGAGCCAGCGCAGAAAAAACGGGAAAAACCCCATCACTTATGATATCATCGCGTAGGAAGGACAGAAACAGGATATGATCAAGAGTATGACCGGCTACGGCAGCGCCAAGGGCCTTGTGGACGGGCTGGAGATCAGCGTGGAGCTGAAAAGCGTCAACAACCGTTATCTGGACGCATCGGTGCGTCTGCCCCGCAGCTTCCTCTTTGCGGAAGAGATGATCAAGTCCCGGGTGCAGTCCCACATCTCCCGGGGCAAGGTGGACGTGTTTGTCAGTGTGGATTCCTCCCAGGCCGGGGACATGGCCGTGAAGGTCAACGAGAGCCTGCTGAAGGGGTATCTGGACGCCATCGGCCATATCGCGGAGGAGTACGGCCTTCCGAATGACCTGACGGCGCAGAGTCTCAGCCGCTTTCCCGACGTGCTGACGGTGGAAAAGCGGGAGCTGGACGCCGAGGCCATCAGCGCCGGCATGGGCGAGATCGTAGAGCGCGCCCTGCAGGATTTTGACGCCATGCGCCTGCGGGAGGGCGAAAAGCTGCGGGATGACGTTCTGACCCGGCTGGAGACCATTCGCTCCCTGGTGGAGACGGTGGAGGCCAAAGCGCCGGAGACCGTTGCGGAATACCGCCGCCGGCTGGAGCAGAAAATGGCGGAGGTGCTTGGTTCAACCGGCATCGACGAGAACCGGATCCTGGCAGAGGCCGCCATCTTTGCCGACCACATCGCCGTGGACGAGGAGACTGTGCGTCTGCGCAGCCACATGTCCCAGCTTCGCAGCATGATCAACGGCAATTCCCCCACCGGGCGGAAAATCGATTTTCTGATTCAGGAATTCAACCGGGAAGCCAACACCATCGGCTCCAAGTGCCAGAACTCCCAGATCGCCCATGTGGTGGTGGATCTCAAATCCGAGATCGAAAAGATCCGGGAGCAGATCCAGAACATCGAATAGGAGCTGCCTGTGAAACTGATCGGAATCGGATTTGGCAACCTGGTTGCGGCGGAGCGGGTGCTCTCCATCGTGAGTCCCGAGTCCGCTCCCATCAAGCGTATGATCCAGGAGGTGCGGGAACGCGGAGCGCTTATCGACGCCTCCTTCGGCCGCAGCACCCGCTCGGTCTTGGTGATGGACAACGGCTATCTGATACTTTCGGCGCAGACGCCGGAGATTTTGGCCGCGCGCTTCGCGGACCAGACAGAAGGAGAGGAAAAGGGAACATGAAGGAAAAAGGCAAGCTGATCGTGATTTCCGGGCCATCCGGCGCCGGAAAAAGCACGGTTGTCAATGCGGCCATCAAGGGCAGAGAGGACATGTGCTTCTCCACTTCCGTGACCACCAGAGCGCCCCGTCCGGGCGAGGTGGACGGCAAAGACTATTTCTTCATCACGCCGGAGCGCTTTGCCGAAATGGTGGAGCGGGACGAGCTGCTGGAGCATGCGGAGTATGTGGCCCACTCCTACGGCACGCCCCGGGCTTTTGTCCAGAGGCAGATGGACGCCGGCTTCAACGTGATCCTGGACATTGAGGTGCAGGGCGCCCGCCAGGTGAAGGAGAAGATGCCAGAGGCCGTGCTGATCTTCATCCTGCCCCCCTCCATGGAGGAACTGCGCCGCCGGCTGATCCTGCGGGGCACCGACAGCATGGAGACCATCGAGGCAAGACTCACCCGTGCGCGGGAGGAGTTGAAGGAAGCCTCTCGCTACGACTATATCATTATCAACGACCGGCTGGAGGAGGCTGCGGAGGAATTTGCGGCGATCCTGCTGGCAGAGCGCTGCCGTTACGCCCAGCGCAAAGATTTTCTGGAAACCGTCTGAAAAAACTTCGCCGCTGACGCGGCAGAATTGAGGTATAAAACTATGATGCTCTATCCCCCTGTTGCCGAACTGGTTGACAAGATCGGCAGTCGTTATCAGCTGGTGAATCTGGTCGCCCGCCGCGCCAGAGTCATCTCCGCCAAGGCCGAGGAGGAACAGATCCCTCTGGAGCGCAAGCCCGTCTCCTCCGCCATCGACGAGGTGTATACCGGAAAGCTCTCCATCGCGCAGGAGAGCAAGGAATAACAGAGAAAACAATCAGAAGGGGTGGTGATCCGATTGCCGGTGCAAATAGCGAAGATCGCGGTTTCCGCGGCAACCTACTGGATCGACCGCCCCTATGATTATCTGATCCCTGAGGAACTGCAGGAGAAGCTGCGTCCCGGGATGCGTGTCTATGTCCCTTTTTCCCGCGGCAATCGCAAGTGCGAGGGCGTTGTCCTGGCCGTGGGGGAGGGAAGCAAGTACGAGTCGCTGAAGCCTGTCCTGGCCCTGCTGGATCAGGAGCCTGTGCTGAGCGAGGAGCAGATCCACCTGGCTCTCTTCATGCGGGAGCGCTTTTTCTGCACGGTTTATGATGCTGTAAAAGCCATTCTCCCGGCGGGTCTCTGGTTCCAGACCGACGGAAAACGGCGGATCCAGGACAAGACCGTAGAGATGGCGCGTCTTTCCGTTGCGGCGGACGAGGCGGCGGACATCGCCGATTCCATCCGTCACCGGGCGGCGCAGCAGGCAAATCTCCTGGACATGCTCTGCAGCTTTGAGGCGCTTCCCGTAAAGGATCTGCTTCTGCACTGCGGAGCCGGGCGGCAGTCCCTCAAGACGCTGGTCGCCCGGGAGCTGGTGGAGCTTTATGAGCGGGAGGTCTTTCGCCGGCCCCAGCTGCCGCCGGAGGAGCTGACGGAGCTGCCCACGCTGAACGAGGAACAGAGCGCTGCCTTTTCCGGCCTTTCCGCTCTGGCAAGCCAGGGCAAGGCCGGCGCTGCGCTTTTGCAGGGCGTCACCGGCAGCGGTAAGACCAGCATCTACATCCATCTGATCCGGCAGCAGCTCTCTCTCGGCAAAAGCGCCATCCTGCTGGTGCCGGAGATCGCCCTCACGCCCCAGATGCTGCACACCTTTTCCAGTCATTTCGGAGACGAGGTGGCAGTGCTGCACTCCAGCCTCTCTATGGGGGAGCGCTATGACGAATGGAAGCGGGTCAAATCCGGCAAGGCTCACCTGGTGATCGGCACCCGCAGCGCAGTGTTTGCCCCGGTGCGGGATCTGGGCATCCTCATCATCGATGAGGAACAGGAGGAGACCTATCGTTCCGAGAATTCTCCTCGCTACCACGCCCGGGACGTGGCAAAGTATCGCTGCGTCAAGGCGGGCTGCCTTCTGCTGCTGGCCTCCGCCACTCCTGAGCTAACGAGCCGCTATCTGGCGGAGACGGGCCGCTACGCCTATTTCCGTCTTGAAAACCGCTATAACGCCCAAGAGCTGCCCCAGGTGCGCGTTGTGGATATGAAAAACGAGCTCCGTTCCGGAAACGGCGGCTGCATCAGTTCCTTTCTGGCGGAAGAGCTGCAGAAGAACCTGGACGCCGGGGAGCAGAGCATCCTGTTTCTGAACCGGCGCGGCGCCCACAAGCTCATCAGCTGCGGCGATTGCGGTTTTACCTATCAGTGCCCGCGCTGCAGCGTCTCGCTGACCTATCACAGCGTGAACCGGCGGCTTATCTGCCACTACTGCGGCTACTCCCGCCGGGTGGACGAGAGCTGCCCCTCCTGCGGCGGCCGCCTCAAGTATGTCGGCGCCGGCACCCAGCTGGTGGTGGAGGAGCTGGAAAAGCTCTTCCCCGGCAGAGAGGTGCTGCGGATGGACACGGATTCCGTTGCCCCTGTGGGCTCCCACGAGGAGCTGTTCGAGCGTTTCCGGCGGGAGAATATCCCGTTCCTGGTCGGTACGCAGATGGTCACGAAGGGACTGAATTTCGAGAATGTGACCCTGGTGGGCGTGCTGTCCGCTGACCAGAGCCTCTATGCGGGGGACTATCGGGCGGGGGAGCGGAGCTTCTCCATGATCACCCAGGTGGTGGGCCGCAGCGGACGGGGCAATAAGCCCGGCCGCGCCGTGATCCAGACCCTGACCCCCGGAAATGAGACCATTCAGCAGGCCGCCAGGCAGGATTACGACGCCTTTTATCAGTCTGAGCTGCTGCTGCGAAAGCTGCAGAACGCACCGCCCTTTGCTGATCTTCTGGCTGTGACCCTTTCGGGCACGGAGGAGCAGCAGGTCCTCCAGGCGGGGCACTTTGTGCGCCACGAGCTGGAGCGCGCCATCGGCGGGGGAGCTGACTATCTCGGCCCTGCGCCGCTGAGCGTGGCGCGGGTCAATAACCGCTATCGCTATCGCATCCACATCCGCTGTCATGCAGACGCAGCCATCCGCGCCTTGATTTCCCAGGCAGTCATCGCCTGCTGCACGGACAAGCGTTTTCGGGGCGTCTCCGTCTTTGCGGAGAACGACCCGCCCAATACCTGAATTTTCATTGCCTTCGGGCAGATCGGAGCTAGAAAATGGCACTTCGCAATATTCTGACCAAGGAACAGCCGGGGCTCTACAAAAAATGCCGCCCGGTGACGAAATTTGATGCACGCCTGCACCAGCTGCTGGACGACATGGCGGAGACGCTGGAAAAAGCCAACGGCGTTGGCCTTGCCGCGCCCCAGGTCGGCGTGCTGCGCCGGGCTGTCCTGGTGCTGGAGACCAATGTACCGGAAGGCGAGCCGGAGCAGCTCATCGAGCTCATCAACCCCGAGATCATCGAGACCTCCGGCGAGCAGGACGGCCCCGAGGGCTGTCTGAGCGTGCCGGGAGAGTACGGTCTGGTCAAGCGTCCCATGAACGTGAAGGTCCGCGCCCAGGACCGGAACGGCAATTGGTTCGAGGTGGAGGGCACCGGACTTACCGCCCGCTGCTTCTGCCATGAGCTGGACCACCTGGAGGGCATCGTTTTCACCGCCAAGTGCGAGCGGATGCTGACGGACGAGGAGCTGGAGCACATCAGCACGAAAGAAGAGGACTGAGATGCGCATCGTCTTTATGGGAACGCCGGATTTCGCGGCGGCCTCTCTGCAAAAGCTTCTGGACGAAGGCTTTGACGTGGTCGGCGTTTTCACCCAGCCGGACAAGCCCAAGGGCCGCGGCATGGAGCTGGCCTTCTCTCCGGTGAAGGAGCTGGCCCTTGCCCACGGTCTGCCTGTCTTTCAGCCGGAGAAGATGCGGGACGGGACAGCTCTCGCCATTCTGCGGGAGCTGCGGCCCGATATCCTTGCCGTGGTCGCCTACGGACGCATCCTCCCGGACGAGCTGCTGGAGCTGCCGCAATACGGAGCTGTGAACGTACACGGCTCGCTGCTCCCCAAATACCGGGGCGCCGCGCCCATCCAGTGGGCCGTTTTGAACGGCGACGAGATCACCGGCGTCAGCACCATGTATCTGGCCCACGACATGGACACAGGAGACCTGATCTATACGGAAGAGACGCCTGTCGGGGAATTTGAGACCTCCGGAGAGCTCTTTGATCGGCTGAAGGACATGGGCGCAGCGCTTCTGGCGAAGACTCTGCGGGATATCGAGGCCGGGACCGCGCCGCGGACCCCCCAGGACCACAGCAAGGCCAGCTATGTGAAGATGCTGGACAAATCGCTTTGTCCCATCGACTGGAACAAAAGCCCCAGGGCCATCGTCAAACAGATCTGCGGCCTGCAGCCCTGGCCGGTGGCCACCATGGAGCTGGACGGCAGGACCTGCAAGGTCTTCGCCGCGGAATATACCGACACCCGCACAGGAAGAGCGCCCGGCACCATTCTAGCGGCAGACGGGCGCGGCATCGAGATCGCCTGCGGGGAAGGAAAAAGCCTGCGCGTGACGGAGCTGCAGGCGCCGGGGAAAAAGCGGATGGCGGCGGCGGACTATCTGCGCGGTCATCCCTTGAAGCTGAAGACATGAAGCGGGGAGCAAGAGCGGCGGCGCTGACGGCGCTGGAGCGCTGCGAGAAAAGCGGCGCCTGGTCCGCCGCTGCCATGGACGCCGTCATTCGACAGCAGGAGCTGGACGCGCGGGACGCGGCTCTGGCTTCGCGGCTGTGTCTCGGCGTGCTGCAAAATGACAAATATCTGGACTGGTATCTGGATCGGCATCTCAGCACGAAGCCGGAGCCTCTGGTGCGCAATATCCTGCGTCTGGGGGCCTATCAGCTGATCTTTCTGGACAAGGTGCCCGTCCACGCCGCGGTGAGCGAGACCGTAGACCTCTGCCGGGACTTCGGACGGGAGCGGGCCGCGGGATTGGTGAACGCGGTGCTGCGTCGGCTGGCGCAGGAAAAGGACGCGCTGCCGCCCATCCCCGGCGAGGGCACGGCGGAGTATCTGTCCACCCGCTGGAGCCAAGCTCTGTGGCTGACAAAGCGGCTGACGGAAGAACAGGGCTACGTCTCGGCGGAAGCCTTTTTCCGCTGCAGCAACGAGCCGGCGCCCCTCTGCATCCAAGTGAACCGGATGCGCGTGAGCGAGGATGATTATATCCGCGCCCTGGAGCGGGGGTCGATCTCATTCCGGCGTTTTCCGGGGCTGCCCGGCTGTCTCGAGCTGGAGGGCGGACGGGTGACGGAGCTGCCCGGCTATGAGGAAGGGCTTTTCTACGTGCAGGACCGTGCGGCCCGCTGTGCTGTGGAGGCTGCCGGCGTCAGGCCGGGGATGCGGATCCTGGATGCCTGCGCCGCGCCAGGAGGCAAGAGCTTTGCCGCCTGGATCGCCGCAGGGGGCGAGTGCAGTCTCACCTCCTGTGATATTCACGAAAAAAAGCTGCGCCTCATTCGCGAGGGGGCGGAGCGTTTGGGTATCCGCGGACTTGAAACGCAGGCGGCGGACGCGCGGCGCTTTGACCAGGCCTGGGAAAACACTTTTGATCTGGTTCTGGCGGACGTGCCCTGCTCCGGCCTGGGCGTTATCCGCAAACATCCGGAGATCCGCCGCAAGACCGAAGCGGAGCTTGCCCGGCTGCCGGAGATCCAGGCGGAGATTTTGGAGAACCTTTCCCACTATGTGAAGCCCGGCGGCGTGCTGCTCTATTCTACCTGCACGGTATTGCAGTCGGAGAACCGGGATCAGATCGCCCGCTTCCTGCGGAGCCATCCGGGTTTCCGCGCCGAGGATTATTGGATCGGAGATTTGTGCTCTGCGGAGGGCTGCTATGAGTTCTGGCCCCAGCAGGATGGGACCGACGGCTTTTTCGCCGCCAGACTGAGAAGGATCGAAGCATGAAAAAGGATATTCTATCCCTGCTGCCCGGGGAGATCGAGGAAGAACTTGTCGCTCTGGGAGAGCCGAAATTCCGTGCCGAGCAGGTCTTTTCCTGGCTTCACCGCGGCGTACGGGACTTTGATGAGATGACGAATCTGCCCAGATCTCTGCGAGAGAAGCTGAGGGAAAGATTCGCTCTCTATCGTCCGAAGGTGCTGAAAAAGCAGGTCTCGCAGCTGGACGGGACCATCAAATATCTCTGGGAGCTGCGGGACGGGAACGCGGTGGAGACGGTTGTCATGCAGTACAAGCACGGCAACACCGTCTGCGTCTCTTCCCAGGTAGGCTGCCGCCAGGGATGCGCCTTCTGCGCCTCCACCATCGGCGGCCTTGTGCGGAACCTGGAGCCCTCTGAAATCCTGGACGAAGTGCTGTTTTCGCAGCTGGATTCCGGCAGGGAGATCTCCAACATCGTGCTCATGGGCATCGGAGAGCCGCTGGACAATTTTGACAATGTGATGCGTTTCCTGGCGCTGGTGAACCACCCGAAGGGGCTGAATATCGGCATGCGGCACATCTCCCTTTCCACCTGTGGGCTTATCGAGCGCTTTGAGGATCTGGCGGAACGGGATCTACAGCTGACTTTGTCGGTTTCCCTCCATGCGCCGGACGACGAGACCCGCTCAAAGATCATGCCGGCCAACCGAGGACGGGGGGTGGAGGCGCTGATGGAGGCCTGCCGGAAGTATTACGACAAGACGGGGCGGCGCATCTCCTTTGAGTACGCCATGATCGACGGGGTGAACGACACGGAAAAGCACGCAAGGCTTCTGGCAAAGGAAGCGAAAAGCGTGGCGGCCCATGTGAACCTGATCCCCCTGAATCATGTAGAGGAGCGGCAGTTCAAGCCCTCAACGGCCGGGCATATGAAGGCTTTTATCCGGATCCTGGAAGAATCCGGCGTAAATGTAACGGTGCGCAGGCGCCTTGGCAGCGATGTGGATGCTTCCTGCGGGCAACTGCGAAGGAAAATGCAGAAGAGCTCTGCCGGATCGGCGGAGGAGACTGCGAGGGAAGACTCATGAAAAGCTTTGGCTTAAGCGACAAGGGAAAAGTGCGCGCTGACAATCAGGACTGCTTCCTGCTGGAGCTCTGCCCGGAGAAGGACTGTCTGATCGCCGCGCTCTGCGATGGGATGGGCGGCGCCAAGGCCGGAGGCCTGGCCAGCACGCTCTCCAACAAAACCTTTGTCTCCAAGATCTATGAGAAGCTGTGCGCAAGCCCCGGCAAGGTCCAGAATTACCGGAGCCTGCTCAAAACCGCCTGCAGCGAGACCAACGGCGTCGCCCACGCCTATTCCCATTTCAGCGAGGATTTTCGCGGCATGGGCACCACCATCGTCGGCGGTGTAATCAAATCCAACGGATCTGGTTATATTATCAATGTCGGCGACAGCCGCGCATACCTTGTCTCGCCCAAGAAAGATCATATCCGCCAGATCACCCGGGACCACTCCCTTGTGGAGGAGCTGGTGCGCTTCGGCGCCATCACCCGGGAAGAAGCGCGGGTCCATCCCCAGAAGAATATCATCACCCGCGCACTGGGGACCGAGGAGAAGGTGGACGCGGATTACTTCGAGTTCCGTCTCGGCACGGGGGAGCTGCTGCTGCTCTGTTCCGACGGGTTGAGCAATATGCTCACCGATGAGGAGATCCTGACAATCGCCAAAGAGACCCGGGAGCCGGAGCCCTTCTGCAGAAAGCTGATGGAGCGGACGCTGGAAACCGGCGCGCTGGACAACGTGACCGTTGTCGCCGTCAGCAAGTGACCCGGAAAGGGAGTACGCAATGGATACCTATAACAATCCCAACAACCTGGTGCTGGAAGACCGCTATGAGCTGATCGACGTGATCGGCGAGGGCGGCATGGCCATGGTGTACCGGGCGCTGGACCGCCGCCTGAACCGCTATGTGGCGGTGAAGATCATGCGACCCGAAATGGCGCAGGAGGCGGAGTTTCGGCAGCGCTTTTTTGCCGAATCCCACGCCGTCGCCATGCTCTCCAGCCCCAATATCGTTGCAGTTTACGATGTGAGTCACAGTGCGGATATCGAATACATAGTCATGGAACTGGTAGACGGTATCACACTGAAGCATTATATGGAACGCAAGGGCCCCATTCCCTGGCGGGAGGCTGTTTATTTTGCCAAGCAGATCGCCCGGGCCCTGGCCCATGCCCACGCAAAAGGCGTGGTGCACCGGGACATCAAGCCCCAGAACATGCTGCTGCTGCGGGACGGGACCCTGAAGGTAGGGGACTTTGGCATCGCTGCCCTGGAAAACGAAGTAGCGGAGGAGAGCGGCACCGCCGTTGGCTCCATCCACTACATCGCACCGGAGCAGATCCGCGGCGAGAGTCCGGACGCCCGCAGCGACCTCTATTCCCTGGGCGTCGTGATGTACGAGATGCTCACGGGCCAAAAGCCCTATAACGGCGACACGGTCGGGGAGATCGCGGTCAAGCACATGAACACCGACCCGGTACCCCCCACGAAGCTGGTGCCGGACATCCCGCCGGAACTGGAGCATATCACCCTCAAGGCCATGAACGCCAATATCTTCGAGCGCTATCAAAGCGCCGAGGAGATCATCCGGGATCTGGACCGATTTGCCATCATCCAGACCCAGCAGGAGGACGAGGCCGAGGTAGTGGCCATGGAGACCCCCTCCGTCGTCCCGGTGCGTTCTGTCAGCGAAATGTCCAAGGAGAAATTCCGCCGCAGAAAGCGGCGTTCCACCCGGGTCAGCTTTCTCAGCGGCACCTTTGGCGTGCTGGTGGTCGCCCTGTTTCTTGTCTTCTATCTGCTGCACAATTTCCTGCAGGATTATTTCCCGGACAAGGGCTCGGAGGATCGCTCCGCCGGGCATATGCTGATGCCGAATTTCCTGGGCATGTCTGTGGATCAGATCCTCTCCAACCCGGAAAATTCTGTTTTTGACTTTGAAATCGTTTATCTGAATTCCTCCGGCGGGGATCAGATCAATCCCTCCGAGTACACCGTGGAGCGGCAGGATCCCGGGGTGGACACCCGCGTGGCGCTGAAGTCCGGCGGAACGCCCGTTACGCTTTACGTCAGCACCAGCGTGACCCAAGTGCCGGACGTTTACAACATGGATTACCGAGACGCAACAGCGGTGCTGCGCGTCTCCGGCTATTACGTGGAACTGATCGACGAGCTTTCGGAAACGGTGCCCCGCAATACCGTCCTTGCCATGTCTCCGGCCGCCGGAACGCCGCTGGAGAAGGGAAGCTGGATCTACCTCACCGTCAGCGCCGGGCCGGAGACCGAGTATGTCTCCATGCCGAACCTGGTTGGTCTTTCCGAAACGGCTGCCATCAATAAGATCGAGGAGGCCGAGCTGAGCTACGGCGGCTCGGAATATGTTACCAGCGACTTGCCCGCAGGTACGGTCATCGGGCAGAGCGAAGGAAGCTATAATCTGATAGCCGCCCACAGCAAGGTGATCCTGCGGGTTTCGACGGGGCCGGAGGGAGCATGACGGAAGGAAGGATTATCAAGGCACTCAGCGGTTTTTACACCGTGCAGACGGCGGAAGGCCTTCTGACCTGCAAGGCCCGGGGACGTTTCCGGCTGGACGGCACCTCGCCCCTGGTGGGGGATCGGGTGCTCTGTCATCGAGAAGCGGACGGCAGCGGAAGGATCGACCGGGTGCAGGAGCGCAGAAACTGGTTCATCCGCCCGGCGGTCGCCAACATCGACGCGCTTGTTTTCATCGCCTCAAACACAAATCCTGTCACAGATCCCTTCCTGATCGACCGCGTCTCTGTGCTCGCCGCGGAGGAGGACATCGATCTCATCGTATGCGTGAACAAAATGGATCTGGACGCAGGAGCGGAGCTGCGCCGGAACTATGAGCTGGCGGGCTTCCCGGTGGTCTGCACCAGCGCAGAGACCGGAGAAGGCATCGAGAGTCTGCGCAGCCTGATGCGCGGCAAGGTCAGCGCCTTCACCGGGAACACCGGCGTCGGGAAATCCAGCCTGCTGAACCGTCTGATGCCCGGGCTCTCCCTGCCGACGGACGTTGTCAGCGAAAAGCTGGGACGCGGCAAGCACACCACGCGGCACGTGGAGCTCTTTCAGCTGGAGGAGGACAGCTACGTTGCCGATACGCCCGGCTTCGCGTCCTTTGAGCTGGAAATGGTAAAGCCCGTGCCCAAGGAGCAGCTCCAGCAGGATTTCCGGGATTTTAGCCCGTACATAGGCAAATGCCGCTTTCCCGACTGCAGCCATCGTCGGGAGCCGGACTGTGCCGTTCGCTCCGCGGTGGAAGCCGGCCTGGTCTCGGACAGCCGCTATCGCAGTTATCTGCGTCTCTACGAACTCAGCGCCCAACGGAAGAGTTGGGAGTGAGTTTTGAGGAGACGAGAGAAGCATTTGCTCAAAACTCAAAACTGACTTCTCAAAACTGCATACCAATCCCGCCCCTCGCATATCGTGTATGGAAATACCGAATGCGGGGGGCGGTTTGCTGTGCGAAGAGGACGCTGCGGCCTGTGGGGCTTTGCGGCCATCGGCGCCGGGCTATTCATCCTGTTGGCGCTGGTGCTGCCGGCTGAATTCTGGTGGTTTTTCCTGGCAGCGGGGCTGATCGGCCTGGGAGTTTGGTATCTGCGCTGCTGCACTTGAGGGGAGGAGAACATGCGGATCTATGTGTTTCGTCTGCCGCGCTGGCTGTCCCGGCTGCTCCTTATGCTGCGGGGGCGAGAGGAAAACGGGAATTTGAACAAGGAAGGGATAGCATGGAACTGAAATTGACGCAGGAGGAGCTGTCGGTCTGGAACTGCGGCGAGCCCCTGGAGAAGCAAAGTCTGGTATCGGCGGAGAGCGTGGTGCCCGACACGCTGCCGGACGTTGGGCGGATCGTTTGGACGCAAGGCGGGCTCTTGCTGAAAGGCAAGGAGCTGCGGCCGGAGGGCGTCAGTGTCTCGGGCGAGGTCTGGGCAAGCGTGCTCTATTTGACGGAGGGATTGGACGCGCTGGAGAGTCTGCGTCTCACCAAGCCCTTCCGAGTGGATTTTGAAAACGCCAGGCCGGACGCGGAGGCAACGCCCACGCTCCGCTGGAGACTGGACCGGGTGGAGGCGAGGGCGCTGAATCCGCGGAAGCTCCAGGCTAGCTTTGTCGTGTCGGCGCAGCTGCGCTGTTACGAAAAGAGCAGTCTGCCGAAAAACACGGCGCTTCCGGATGAACGGGAGGGACTCTATCTCCTGCGTAGGCAGCAGGAGGTGATGGCCGTCACCGGCGTCTGGGAGAAGCAGTTCTCTCTCCGGGAGCAGCTTCCGGTGCCTGCGGGACGGCCCTGCCCCGACAAGGTTCTGGGGGAAGAGCTGCATTTCGAAGAGCTGCAGGCGGAGCGGCTCGGCACACGTACGGTGATCAAGGGCAGCGTGAAACTCTCCCTATGGGGCTTGGACGACAGGGGATTGCCACAGCGGCAGTATTACTCGCTGCCGTTTTCTCAACTGCTGGACACAGGAGAAACGGAGTGGAGCGAATACAGCCTGCATATCGAGCCCAGTTCCGCTTATCTGAGCTGGGTGGAGAGCGCAGCGGGGGAGCGAAGCCTGGACGCGGAGATCCACGCGGTGGCACAGCTTTGCGTCTACGATCGGGTGACGACAGTCACAGCCGCCGACGCCTACAGCACGCGAATGCCTTGTCAGGCGCAGGGAGAGGAGCGCCGTTTCCTTCGCCGCCTGGAGCAGGAAATTGTCCGTCTGCGGGCAGATACGACTCTTCCTATGCCGGATGACGCCGGGGAGCTTCTTGCCGTACAGCGCTTCTGGGAGCCTCTGGAGGTGAATCGGGAGAGCATCGGGCAGAGTTTGACGCTGGATCTGCTCTATCGCAAAAAGGACGGAGGCATGGCCTGCGCGCGCCGGAGCCTGCGCCTGGAGCAAGATGCTGTGCAAGATGGCGTAGGCCTGCAGGAAACGCGGGAAACACTCCTGGATTTGCGTCCGGAGGAGGATCGTCTGCATCTGCGCTGTGAAAGCGAAGCCAGCTTCTTGCGGGAAGAGCGGCAATCCGTGTTTTGTGTGACGGGCCTTGCACTGGACGAAGATCAGGCTTGGGGCAGCGAGACCTGGCCGGAGCTCTTTCTCGTGCGCAGACGGGAAGGGGAGGGGCTCTGGGATCTGGCAAAAGCCTATCGCTCCAGCGTGGAAGCCATAGCTGCCCGGAATCCCGAGGACGCAGAGCTGCTGCTTGTCCCGCGAGAATAATCCGCAATCTCCAGTGCTTCATTCCGGAATCGACACGAGGGACGGGACGGGCAAAATGCGCCGCCTGTCCCTCATTCTTGAATTCCCGTGTAGGAAGCACTTGAAAACAGGCTCCTCTTGTGCTAAAATGACGCTTGTCTAATTTTGCATAAGAGGAGCTGTTTTTATGTCCGGACATTCCAAATGGCACAACATACAGAAGACCAAGGGCGCGGCGGACGCCAAGCGCGCTCAGGCCTTCACCAAGATCGCCCGTGAGATGATCGTGGCCGTCAAGGAAGGCGGCGGCGGTGATCCCCGCTCCAATTCCAAGCTGGCCGCCGTGATCGCCAAGGCCAAGGCCGCCAACATGCCCAACGACAACATCAAGCGCACCATCGACAAGGCGCTGGGCGCGGGCAACACCGAAAACTACGAGAAGATCGTTTACGAAGGCTACGGCCCCCAGGGCGTTGCCGTCATTGTGGAGACCATGACCGACAACCGCAACCGTACCGCGGGTGAAATACGCCACTACTTCGACAAGTACGGCGGAAACATGGGCGCCGCCAACTGCGTCAGCTGGTCCTTCGACAAGAAGGGCGTCATCGTCATCGACAATGAGGACGAGGAGCTGGACGAGGACACCGTGATGATGGACGCGCTGGACGCCGGCGCCGCCGATTTCGAGGCCGAGGGCGAGACCATGACCGTCTATACCGCGGAGGACGACGTGGCCGCCGTGGCCGAGGCGCTGACCGAGAAGGGCTATACCCTGCTGGAGGCGCAGGTGGAGATGCTGCCCCAGAACGGCTACATCAAGATCACCAACGAGGACGACGCCAAGAACATGCAGAAGATGCTGGACATGTTCGAGGATTTTGACGACGTGCAGAACGTCTGGCACAACTGGGAGGACGCGGAGTAAGACCGCATAAACGGCTTGTCAACGAGCAGGCACTGAAAGAAAGGAGAAACCATGAAAAGAGGTATCGCGATCCTTCTGGCCTTGGTTATGACCGTGGCGCTGCTGGCCGGCTGCGGCGGCAGCTCCGACCCCACAGGCAGGTACGTGGTCAAAACCATCGCCGGCCAGCCGGTGGAGGAGTATTTCAAGTCCATGCTGGGCGAGGATGCGGACTTTGCGCTGCAGATGTTCGGCGTCTCCTCCTATGAGGAGCTGATGACCGTGGAGCTCAAGTCTGACGGCAGCGCCGTGGCCACCCTGGCCGGCGAAGCGGCCGAGACCGGCACCTGGAAGCAGGACGGCGACCAGATCACCATCACCATCCAGGACGATCCCGCCACCTTTACCCTGAAGGGCAACGAGCTGTCCTACAAGGAGGACGGCCAGGACTATGTCCTTGTGAAGAAGTAAGTATCGACTGATACAAAAGGAGAAAACATGAAAGAACTGTTTGATCTCGTCAAGAAGCTTCTGGAGCTGGTTCCCGCTTCCCTGAAAGCAGGGAAGGGCGTGCTGGGCATGGCATTCGGCGTGCTGCAGACCCTGGGCAAGCTTCTGCCAAAAAAGGCCGGAGAAGAGGCCCCCAAGCCCGAGGCTGAGGCCAAGCCCGAGACCAAGCCTGCAGGAAAAGCCAAGAGCAAGAATGCGAAGCTGGGCCTGGCGCTGAGCGCGGCGTTCCTGCTTGCCACCTGCGTGTTCAAGAGCCTGAAGGCGCTGAAAAACGCCAAGCAGTAATATCTTCTGTCAACCGGGAGACGCTCTTTTTGCGCCTCCCGGTCTTTTGAGAGGAGATTAAACATGGGAGAAAAATTGGGAACTGTAGAGCGGACCCTGCTCGCTCCGGAAAAGCTGCGGACGGAAAAGCCCTTCTGGAAGGATCTTTTGAGCGGATTTGTCACCATCCTGATCCCCATGCTGGTGATCGGCTATATGGAAGCCAGTCTGATGGAGGGCGCAGGTCTCGGCAAGGCCGTAGGCTGGATTCTGACCGGCGTCGTGGTGGTCATCCTCACCCCCCTCATGGTCTGGCTCCTGCGCGCCAGGACCACCGGCTATATCCGGCAGCGCATGGAGATCCGGGAGAATGGCGTCAGCGGCGTATGCATGATGAACGCCTTCAAGACACGTGAGTTTGCTTTTTCTTACGCAGAACTGAATAGCGTGATCGCCCGCAAAAATGTTTTGAGCCTGACCGCAGGAAAGGAAAAAGTGAACCTGGTGCTGGACGAGGCCGAAGCGGTCGCCCAGGAGCTGCGGCAGCGCATCGCTTGACCGGAAGAGGAGCAAAAGCGGCAATTGGCTTGCTTTTAGATTTGGACCCGTGTCCGAATGAAGAGGGGCAGGGACCAGTCCCGCCCCCGCATCCCGCCCTCCTGCGTCTGCGGGAGGGCCTTTTCATCCGAGTTCCAAAGGGAGACCGCCCATGAAAGCTTTTATGCGCAAAAACGCCCTATGGCTCACACTTCTGCCGGTGCTGGCTTTGATGGGGATGATCTTTGTCTTCTCCAGTCAGCCTGCGGAGCTTTCCAACCAGACCAGCGGCGGGATCGTGCAGCTGATCCTCGATCTGTTTTTCCCCGGTTTTGAGAACGAGGATCCTGCCAGTCAGGCCAAAATCTCTGAGACCGTGGTTCTGATCGTTCGAAAAGGGGCTCATTTTACGGAGTATGCTCTCCTCGGCCTTGCGCTGCTGGGGCATATCATGGCCTGGAGCAAGAGGCGCCGCATCTCCCGCCCCTGCCTCCTGGCTTTGGGGATCGGCGCGCTGTATGCGGCTTCTGACGAACTGCACCAGATTTTCGTACCCGGACGAAGCGGCGAACTGTCAGATGTGCTTCTGGACTGTGTCGGGGTCGCTGCAGGGATCGTGCTGCTATGGCTGTTGCGAAAACGAAAGAGCAGGGGAGGGCCCGATCCGCAAAAATAGCCGCTCCTTTCCCGAAAAAACATGGATTGCCTCCTGGGCCGGATTTCGTATCCGGCCCCTTTTTTGCCCTTCGTTCAGAACCATAGGCTATCATGCGGAAAAACGGCGGAGAAAATACCCCCGCTAGCAGCGTATTATACCCCGGCAGGGTATAGTACGGCGTGTCCTCGACACCCGCTCATTCTGCTGTGCAAAGGCTATTTTTTCCAGGTTTGCTGGATGGGGCGGGGCGCTTTGATCTCTTCTCGCGCTCCCGCTTTTTCTTTCTGCGCATCTTGCCTTGCGTCTGCGCCGGTTCTGTGCTAAAATAGTCCGCGGAGTTGATTTTATGCGGATTCTTGGCATTGATCCGGGCGTGGCCACCATCGGCTTCGGCGTGCTGGACGCGGATCGCGGCAGAAACACGCTGCTCAAATGCGGCGTCATTACCACACCTGCCCATACCAGCCTCTCCAGCCGGCTGGAGCAGATTTTCCACGATATGCAGGATCTTCTGGCGATCTTCAAGCCCGAGGCCGTCAGCGTGGAGGAGCTGTTTTTCAATACCAATATCACCACCGGTATCGCGGTTGCCCATGCCCGCGGGGTGATCCTGCTGGCCTGCCGTCTGGCGGGTGTGCCGATCTTTGAGTACACGCCGCTGCAGGTGAAGCAGTCCGTGGTGGGCTACGGCCGTGCGGAGAAGCGCCAGGTCATGGACATGGTCAAGCGCCTTTGCAATCTGCCGGCTCCGCCCAAGCCCGACGACGCGGCGGACGCAGTGGCCCTGGCCCTGTGCCACGCCCGCAGCAGCACCAGTCTTTTGAACCGAGGAGGAGATTCGCCATGTTCTACCACTTAGAGGGCACCGTTTCCGAGCTTGGCCCCAATCTTGCCGTGCTGGACTGCGGCGGCCTTGGCTTCGCGCTGAACGTGACCACCAATACTCTCAGCCGGCTGAAAAACGGCCAGCGGGCGAAGCTCTATGTCAGCGAAAGCATCGGCGAGACCAATTTCGACCTCTTCGGCTTCTTCGACAAGAGCGAGAAGCGCTGTTTCGAGATGCTGATCGGCGTCTCCGGCATCGGCCCCAAGGCGGCCCTCTCGATTTTGAGCTACAACAGCCCGGAGAGTCTGGCGCTGGCGGTGCTGAACGACGATACCAAGGCGCTGACCGTGGCGCCGGGCATCGGCAAGAAGATTGCCCAGCGGGTAATCCTGGAGCTGAAGGACAAAATCGGCAAGGAGCTGGGGGAGAGCGACTGGGGCGGTCTGCCTGCGGTTTCCGCCGCGCCCAGCGCCACTGTGGGGGAGAACAAGGCCCTTTCCGACGCTATGGCGGGCCTGGCCGTGCTGGGCTACTCCAGCGCGGAGCTGACGCCGGTGCTCAAACGCATGGATCTGAATGGTCTGGACGCCCAGGGCATCATCAAGGCCGTGCTGAAGGAATTTGTAAAATAATTTTATTCCGCTTTGCCTCCCTCTTTGAGGGAGGTGGCACGGCGCGTCCCCCGCAAGCGCCGTGACGGTGGGAGCGTCGGACAGCCCACGCCCCTCTCTGGAAGGTCAATTATCGCACAATTCCCTCAGTCAGCCGCCTCGCGGGAGATCGGCGACTGACAGCTCCCTCGAAGAGGGAGCCTATAAGGAAGGTGTTATTGAGATGAGTATCAACTTTTCCGAAGACGCCGGCGAGAGCATCACCACTACGGTGAGCCTGCCGGAGGACGCAGCGGAAGGCTCTCTGCGCCCCAGGACCCTGACCGAGTACATCGGGCAGGAGAAAGCCAAGGGCAATCTGGAGATCTTCATCGACGCGGCCAAGCTCCGCCGTGAGCCTCTGGACCATGTTCTGCTCCATGGCCCCCCGGGCTTGGGCAAAACCACTCTGGCGGCGGTGATTGCCAATGAGATGGGCGTGAATATGCGCATCACCTCTGGCCCCGCCATCGAAAAGCCCGGCGACCTGGTGGCCATGCTGACGAACCTGAACGAGGGGGATATCCTCTTTGTGGACGAGATCCACCGTCTGAACCGCGCCTATGAGGAGATCCTGTACCCCGCCATGGAAGATTTCGCCATCGATATCATTCTGGGCAAGGGACCCTCGGCCAACTCTATCCACCTGGATCTGCCCCGCTTCACCCTCATCGGCGCCACGACCCGCTCCGGTCAACTCACCGCGCCCCTGCGGGATCGCTTCGGCGTGGCCCTGCGCCTGGAGTTATACACGCCGGAGGAGCTGCAGCGCATCGTCCAGCGCTCTTCTGGCATCCTGAACGTGGCCATCGAGCCGGAGGGCGCCTATGAGATCGCCTCCCGCTCCCGCGGCACCCCTCGCATTGCAAACCGGCTCCTGCGCAGGGTGCGGGACTTCGCCCAGGTAAAGGGAGACGGCATCATTACGAAAGAGATCGCCGACCGCGCCCTGAGCCGCCTGGAGGTGGACAAGCTTGGTCTGGACGCCCTGGACCGCCGGATGCTGCGCAGTATCATCGATTACTATAACGGCGGACCTGTAGGTCTGGACACCCTGGCAGCCACCATCAACGAGGAGGCTGTGACGCTGGAGGATATGTATGAGCCTTACCTGCTGCAGCAGGGTTTTCTCACCCGCACGCCTCGGGGCCGCTGCGTCACCCGCCGTGCCTACGAGCATTTGGGGATCGCCCAGCTGGGGCAGCAGCAGTTGGAGATCTAGCGCAAAGAATCAGATCTATCCCGCCCGGATGAGCACAAATTACAAAAACACCCGCGAAAAAACCATCGCAAATGTGAAAAATCTATTGACTTTGCCCGAACTTTCGTTATAATATTCCCTGTATGTGATGTAAGAAGTTCTGGTACTATGCGTGATTTGACTGTTTTGCATGACAATGAGCTGCAGCGGCTTGCCGCAAACGGCGATCGGGCCGCGGAAGAGGCCCTGGCCGGGCGCTATATGCAGTTGGTGCGCGTCTGCGCACGTCCGCTTTTCCTTGCGGGAGGGGACAGCGAAGATCTGAGCCAGGAGGGCATGTTCGGTCTGCTTTCCGCCATTCGGGAGTATGATCCCGCCCAAGGCGTCAGTTTTCGCAGCTTTGCGGAGCATTGTATCCGCATGCGTCTTTTCTCCGCCGTCAAATCCGCTTCCCGTCTCAAGCATCTTCCCCTGAACGACAGCATGCCCCTTGAGCAACTCTCCGATGATCCCAGTTCGCAGTTATCGGCCGCCCCCGAAATTTTTCGCCGCAGCCCGGAGGATTTGGTTCTGGCCAGAGAGAGCAAGGAAGAGCTGAAAGAACTATGTGAACGGCGCCTGTCCCGGTTGGAAAAGCAGGTTTTGGACCTGTATCTGGAGGGCTTGTCCTATCGAGACATTGCCCGCCGCCTCCAGCGGGAGGACAAATCTGTGGACAACGCCGTACAGCGGATCCGGCGCAAGCTGGCCCAAACCCTTCATCCCGGCGATATCAGCGAGAGCTGATCGCAAATACAGCCGAAACGGCAACTATCAAAAGAGAGGATTCCAAAATGTACGAAGACAAGACCTTAGTTTGCAAAGAGTGCGGTAAAGAGTTCGTTTTCACCGCCGGTGAGCAGGAGTTTTACGCGGAGCGCGGCTTCCAGAACGAGCCCCAGCGCTGCAAGCCCTGCCGTGACGCCCGCAAGAACGCGGCCCGCGGTCCCCGGGAGTTCTTCACTGCTACTTGCGCTGCCTGCGGCCGTGAGGCGAAGGTTCCTTTCGAGCCCAAGTCCGACCGTCCCGTCTACTGCAGCGAGTGCTTTGCTAAGATGAGAGAGCAGGCCTGATCGCCTGACTGAGAAAAAAGGGCGCCTTGTGCGTCCTTTTTTCTTTTGGATAGCCTTCCCCCAGCGGGGGGAAGGTGGCAGCCGCCGTCCCACGCAAGGCGGCTGACGGATGAGGGAGAAGGTTAATGCTTGCACAAACCCCTCAGTCAGCTTCGCTGACAGCTCCCCTTAGGCATGGGAGCCTATAAGGAAAGGAGATTCATATGGAAATCACACGTGAGACTGTCATTGGCGACATCGTCCAGAATTGCCCGGAGGCCATGCCGGCCTTTATGGAGATCGGGATGCACTGCATCGGCTGCGCCATGGCCAGCGGCGAAACCGTGGAACAGGCCTGCGCTGCCCACGGCGTGGACCCGGACGAGTTTCTGGAGTTTCTGAAGAATTACCTGGAAAACCTCTGAACGCATATTATGAACAAACGTCTGCAAGCCATCGAGGCGCTTGTACGCCCCGGCCGCGGGCTCATCGACGTGGGCACGGATCACGGCTATCTGCCTCTGTCTCTGGCAAGGCACGGCTATCCAGGCGCCCTTTTCGCATCTGATTTGCGGGAGGGGCCTCTGAACGCCGCACGGCGCAGTGCCGCTGCGGCGGGGCTCTCTTCGCGCATCTGCTTTCAGCTTTGCGACGGGCTGGACGGCTGTGATCGGTCGGCCGTGGATACCATAGTCATCGCCGGTATGGGCGGCGACACCATCTGCGGCATTCTGGACCGGGCAGAGTGGTGCATGGATCCTCGTTATACCTTGATCCTGCAGCCCATGACCCGGGCCGAAGTGCTGCGTTATTGGCTTACAAACAATGGCTTCGTCATCGAGGCCGAGCGCCTGGCGGAGGACGCGGGAGAGCTCTATGCGCTGCTGTGCACCCGCTTCGGCGGTGAACAGAGGCTCAGCGACGCGGAGCTCTACACCGGCGCCTTCGAGCAGATCGAGCAGGAAGAGCTTTGGCCGGTCTTTCTTTCCCGGCAGCGTGACCGGATGGAAAAGCTGCTGGCCGGTCTCCGGAAGAGCGGTCGGGAGCCGGGACGGCTGCGTCTGATGGAGGCCGTTGCCGAAGAACTGAAAGAGAGGGAAGCGCATGCCAAATATTCAGGAAATCTATAACGAGCTTTGCCGCATCGCTCCGCCGGAGCTGCAGCTCGGCTTTGACAATGCCGGCTTTCTCATCGGTCACGCGGAGCGCGAGGTGCGTTGCGCGCTGGTTTCGCTTGACATTACCACGCCCGTGATCGAGGAGGCCGCAGCCCTCGGCGCGGAACTCATTGTGGCACATCACCCCGTGATCTTTCGCGGCATCAAGTCTCTTCGTCCTGGCGGTGAAGCCGGACGCGCGCTGCTGCTTGCGGAGAAGGGCATCGGGGCGATCTGCATGCACACCAACCTGGACATCGCAGCAGGCGGGGTAAACGACGTGCTGATCCGCCTTCTCGGCGCGGAGCCGGAGGAGGCTCTGGACGCCGACGGCTGCGGCCGTGTGGGCACCCTGCCGGAAGCCCTGCCCCTTGAGGGCTTTCTCGCTCTCTGCAAGAAACGCCTGCATGCAAACGGTCTGCGCTATGTCTCCGGCGGAAGGCCGGTCCATCGTCTCGCCGTCATGGGCGGCGCCGGGGCAGACGCGCTGGAATACGCCGTACTAAAGGGCTGCGACACCTACGTGACCTCCGACATCAAATACCACGTATTTCTGGAAGCCGCGGAGATGGGCATCAATTTCATCGACGCCGACCATTTCTGCACCGAGAATCCGGTGATCCCTGTGCTGACGCAGCGCCTGCGGGAGGCTTTCCCGACGGTGGATTTCCGCATTTCTCAGGTTCACGGCCAGACTGCCCGCTTTTTCTGAGCCCATCGGGGTCTGTCATACAGCGCCTCCGCATCTCATACACTCGTAGCAGCGAGAACATGAGAGCGGAGGCGTTATTTATGACCGAAAGCAAGATCTATGAACAGCTGGCGGCGCGCACGGGCGGCGCATGCATGCTGGGGGTCGTCGGCCCGGTGCGCACCGGGAAATCCACCTTTATCAAACGTTTTATGGAGACCCTGGTCCTCCCGCGGATCGACAACGAGTATATGCGCCAGCGTGCCTGGGATGAACTGCCCCAAAGCGGCTCCGGCCGCAGCATCATGACCGCCGAGCCCAAATTCGTGCCGGAGGAACCGGTTCGCATCTCCCTGGGTGAGAACAGCGGTCTCTCCGTCCGGCTGGTGGACTGCGTAGGCTACATGGTGGAGGGCGCCGTCGGGCAGCTGGAAGACGGACAGGAGCGCATGGTCACCACGCCATGGTTCGATCACGAGGTGAGCATGAGTCAGGCTGCGGAGCAGGGGACTGCCCTGGTGATCCGCCAGCACGCCGATATCGGTATCGTGGTCACCACCGACGGCAGCGTTTGCGAGCTGCCCCGGGAGGCATACCGGGAGCCGGAGAGCCGCGTAATCCGGGAGCTGCAGGAGATCGGCAAGCCCTTCGTGGTGCTGCTGAACAGCGCAGATCCGGCAGGGGAGGAGGCCCTAAGCACGGCAGAGGAAATACGGGAGCGTTTTCATGTTTCCTGTATTCCGGTGAACTGCCAGGAGCTGCAGGAGACGCAGCTGCAGGAGATCCTGCGCGTTGTGCTGGAAGCCTTTCCGCTGCGTTCTCTGGGCTTTTTCCTGCCCTCCTGGGTCATGAGTCCCGGGGCAGGGGAGACACTTCTGGAGCCGATTTCCGAGGCGATCCGCGGGGCAGGGGAGGGGATCGAGACCCTGGGCCAGCTTCCCGCGGTGCTGGAACGGCTGGCGAGCTGCGAGCTGTTCAGCGCCGTCCAGACCTGTGCCGAAGATTTGGGCCGTGGCAGCGCACAGATCCGTCTGGAGCTTCCCAGAGCGCGCTATTTCGAGCTTTTATCAAGCGTCAGCGGCATGGATATCCCGGATGACAGCGCGCTTTTGGCTGCGCTCACGGAGCTCAGCGAGGCAAAACAGGATTACGACCACATACGCCAGGCCCTCGCAGACGTGCGGAAGACCGGTTACGGCGTCGTACTCCCCGACGCGGCGGAGCTGCGGCTGGAGGAGCCGCAGATCGTGCGTCAAAACGGCAAATATGCCGTCAAGCTCCGCGCGGGCGCTCCGGCCATCCACATGCTTCGCACCCAGGTGGAGTGCGAGGTAAACCCGGCCATCGGCGGCGACGGAGCTTCCGAAGACGTGCTGGGCTTTTTGCTCCAGGGCTTTGACGGTGACGTAAACCGGATTTGGGAATCCAAGATCTTCGGAAAGTCCCTGAATGACCTGGCGGAGGAGAGTCTGAGCGCGCGCATTGCGTCTCTTCCGGAAAACGCCCGGCTGCGGCTGCGGGAGACGCTGCAGCGCCTGATCAACGAGGACAGCAGCGGGCTGATCTGCATTTTGCTGTGATTCCCTTTGACTTGGAGAGGGGGAAACGCTATAATGAGAGCAGCGCAAACCGACAAAAACGGCGATCGCTTCCGCAGGCAGCGTGTTTTGACCGTTCTGATCGCCTTGACAGTACTTTTCGCCTCGCTCTGGCTCGCATCCGGCATGGGATCCGGGGCTGCGCCGACCTTAGCGCCATCAACCAGAACCTGTCTGATCCTGGATCCGGGCCACGGCGGCATCGACGGCGGGGCCATCGCCTATAATGGCGTGAAGGAGAGCGATCTGAACCTTGCGATCGCCTTGAAGCTGCGAGATCTGGCGGATTTTTACGGCATTTCGACGGCACTTACCCGGGAGGATGACAGCCGCCGGACCGATCTCCTGTCCTACAGCGAGCATGAAGACCTGGTCTGGCGCGCAGAACAGATCAACGCCGTGGACGCAGGCTTTTGTCTGAGCATTCATCAAAACACCTTTCCCACGTCCCAGCCCAGCGGCGCCCAGGTACTCTACGGTGCCGGGGAAGAGAGCCGGCGGCTTGGCGCTTGCATTCAAAACTGCATTGTGACCTACCTCCAGCCGGATAACCGACGTCTGGCGGAGCCTGCCTCCAAAGGACTCTATTTGCCCAGCCATGTGGACTGCCCCTTCGCGCTGGTTGAGTGCGGATTTCTGTCCAATCTGACGGACCTGCAGGATCTTAGTAGAGATAACTATCAAAAAAGCTTTGCGGCGGTGCTTCTCTGCGCCTGCCTGCAATACATGGACGGCGAAGCCTGAGCTGAGCGCCGCAAAAGGAGAAGAGCATGGCCAATAAAAAGAAAACGGTCTATGTCTGCGCGGAATGCGGAAACGAGACCTCCAACTGGGCGGGGAAGTGCCCCAGCTGCGGGATGTGGAACACCCTCAAAGAGCTGGAAATCAGCGACAAGCCCGCCTCCAGAAACCGCGGCAGCGTTCTCCGCAAGGAGCCGCGCAAGCTCTCCGTGCTGGACACGGAGGAGGAGAGCCGCTTTTTATCCGGCATTCCGGAATTTGACCGGGTGCTGGGGGGCGGCGCAGTCCTCGGCTCTCTGAACCTGGTAGGCGGCGCGCCGGGCATCGGCAAATCCACGCTGCTGCTGCAGATGTGCGCCACTTTGGACCCCGGGCAGCTGATCCTGTATGTCAGCGCCGAGGAGAGCGAGCGCCAGCTCAAGCTCCGGGCCCAACGCCTGGGTGTTCAGAACGAGAAGCTCTACGTCCTGGCGGAGACCGATCTGGATAACATCCTTGCCGCGTCTGAAGAGCTCTCGCCGGATATTCTGATCCTGGACTCCATACAGACGGTCTCCAGCTCTGCGGCGGAGTCTGCCCCGGGCAGCGTGAGTCAGGTGCGGGAGTGCACCCTGCAGCTGATGCGTCTTGCCAAAGAGAAGGGCCTGACCATCTTTGTGGTAGGACACATCACCAAGGAGGGGAGTATCGCCGGCCCGAAGGTCCTGGAACATATGGTGGATTGCGTGCTGTATTTCGAGGGTGAACGCAGCACCAGCTTCCGCATTCTCCGCGCGGCGAAAAACCGCTTCGGCTCCACCAACGAGATCGGCGTCTTTGAAATGGGCGAGGAGGGCTTGCGCTGTGTGGAAAACCCCTCCGAGATGCTGCTGTCCGGTCGTCCGGAGAACAGCCCCGGCACCTGTGTCTCCTGCGTGATTGAGGGTACCAGACCGCTGCTGGCCGAGGTGCAGGCGCTTGTGACCCCGGCAGGCTACAATGCTTCCCGTCGCTCCAACGGTATCGACTATAACCGGGCCGCCATGCTGCTGGCCGTGCTGGAAAAGCGCGGCGGACTCCCGGTGGGAAATTGCGACGCCTACATTAACGTAGTTGGCGGACTGAGTCTGGAGGAACCCGCCGCAGACCTGGCAACGGTGCTGGCCATCGCCTCCAGTTACCTGGATCGCCCCCTGGGCGGGGACCTGGCAGCCATCGGAGAGGTGGGCTTGGCAGGGGAGATCCGCAGCGTCAGCAGCTTGAACCAGCGTCTCAGCGAGATCGCCCGTCTGGGCTTTCGCCGCTGTGTGATCCCAGCCCACGTGCGCCAGGAGCTGCACCGGCCGGATTCTCTGAAGCTGATTCCCGTGAAGAACGTGGGCGAAGCCGTGGCCGCCGTATTGGGAAAGAAGTGAAACCCGTCGTTCTTGGGGAAGCCTGGCAGGCTAAGCTGGATGCAGCTCTGCGCGCACTGGACCTGGAGCCGCTGTATCTGCCGCAGAATCCAAATCTGGATCCTCGTCTGCGCTCTCATGCGGACCTGAGCTTTTTCCGGGCAGGGGAGGAGATCTGGCTTTCTTCGCATCTGTTCAGCACAAAACTGCCGGAAATACTCAAGATTTTCGGCTATTTTGTCAATTTTTCGATCCATTCAGAGCAATTTCGATATCCAAATGACGCTCGGATGAACCTCTTGACTCTGGGGAAGCGTCTGTTTTACTCTCCAAAGGCCAGCGATCCCGATATTGTGAATTTCTTAACAAGCAAAGGGGGATATCAAGGGATCGCGGTAAAACAAGGATATCTGCGCTGCAGCTGTCTGCCGGTTGACGAGAACAGTCTGATCACGGCCGACCACGGAATAGCGTCCGCGGCCCGAAAGGCCGGTTTGGATGTCCTGCAGATCACCCCGGGACATGTCGCGCTGGAGGGCTTTCCATACGGATTCCTAGGCGGAGCGGGCTTTTTGTTTGACGAGAAGAATCTGATTGTGACCGGGCATTTGGATGAGCATCCGGACAAGGGGAGGATAGAAACGTTTTTGAGCGGCAAAGGCGTTTCGCTGCATTTTCTGACACAAGAGCCGGTCTTTGATATCGGCAGTGCTTTTGTACTGGAAGCAACAAGTCAAACCCCGGCGGACGATCCAACTTTTTAACGATGTCATAGAGATACCCAATGCGGATCATACACGCCGCAAACCTTCACGTGGATTGAATCGCTTCATCTGACAGAAGGATCCCAAATCCAGTCTTGACAGCGCCAGCTAAAATCGATATAATATTGCCAGCAGGGAAGCAATTGGTTTCCCTGTTGGATCAGAGCAGCAAATCTCGCATAATATAAATTTAGCGAGATTTTTGATGCTTTTCCTGATTTGGAGGCTGCATATGAAATGGGATGAAATCAATGACGTGCCGGATCTTGTAATGGATTTTCTGGAATACCATTCCACGGTGCGCGGTCACTCCGATCGTACCATTATGGCTTATTATCTGGATCTGAAAATCCTGCTGCGTTTTCTCAAACGCCGCCGTCGTCTCGTCGATCCGCAGACACCTTTTGATGAGATCGACATCACCGATGTGGACCTGGACTTTATCAAGACTACGCGCATTGAGGAGCTTTATCGCTATCAGTCCTTCTCGCCGGAATCCAACCAGAATCTCTCCGCAGCCAGTCGCTGCAGACGCACCTCAACGGTCAAATCCTTTTTCAACTATCTGACCGCGAAGCGTCATCTTCTGGACAAAAACATCACCCAGGAGTTGGACATGCCGAAGCGCCAGGCCAGTCTGCCGCGGTATCTGGAAGAAACCGAATGCGAGCGCCTGCTTGCCGCCTGCGACGACAAGTATGGTCTTCGGGATTACGCGATTTTGATGCTCTTTCTGTCCTGCGGGCTCCGCGTGTCGGAGCTGGTCTCGCTGAACCTGACAGACGTGTACGAGGATCACGTGCGGGTCCTGGGTAAAGGCAACAAAGAGCGCGTGGTTTACTTCGGAGAGGGCTGCCGCGAGGCGATCGATGACTATTTAATGGTAAGAAACGTTGAAAAAGTTCCGGAAAAAGATAAAAACGCCCTCTTTATCAGTCAAAAAAATGGCAGATTTGGCGTACGAGGCGTTCAACAAATGCTGGGAAAAAAGCTGCTGACCGCCGGGTTGGATCCCAGTCGTTACTCTCCGCACAAGCTGCGTCACACAGCGGCCACGCTGATGCTCAAACACGGCGTGGACACCCGCGCCTTGCAGGAGGTTCTGGGCCACAGCAATCTGAATACCACCCAGATCTACACCCATCTGGACAATGCCGCGCTTCACGAGGCCGCCATGGCAAACCCCATCGGCCGTAAAACACGCAAACGCGAGGAAAACGAAGTGGAATAACGCGAGAAAAGAGACAAAAATTCGATTATCGAAAAACAGCCTCTCCGGAAATAACCGGAGAGGCTGTTTGAGCTGTTATTGTTTATTGCTCCTGTTCTCCGCGGGGCGCGGAAAATCTGCTCATGTCGATCAGCGGATTCTTGGTCACGCGGATCGTATTCAGCAGCGTTCCGATCACAGCGGCGGTGTCCATAAACAGGACAAACCAAATGCTGCTGAAGCCGATCATGCTCAAGAATACCAGCAGGGCCTTGACGGCAAACATGAAGATCGCATTCGACTTGGCGACCTGGCACATTCTTCTGGAAACCTGAATGCCAAAGGGCAGCGCGTTTGCATTTTCGGGGGCAACGGTTACATCCGCAAACTTGGCTTTCTTATTCAGCCGCACGTCCACGTCCGCATCGCTGTGACACTCAATGCCGTTGGCATAGAGGAACATCACATGATTGCGGTCGCCCTGGTTCAGATCACCCACGTGCTTGAGCTTGCGCTCGGTATCGCATTCGCCGTACACATCGTCGAAGCCCAGATCCTCGGCTACACGCCGGCTCTCCCCTTCCGCGTCCTCCGTCAAAAGAACGAGCTCGCGCATACCGGTCTCCCGGATGCCGTCCAGCAGTTCGGTGCCGATCTCATTGGCCGGCAGCGAGACGATCAGATAGCCCACATAGCGGCCGGAGACGATCAGGAAGTACTTCTCCCCTTCTTCCTCAACCTGGGGCACCTGGACGCCTCTGGAGGCGAGATAGTCCGCCTTGGCAAGGATCACGGGAGAGCCTCCGATCTTCAGCTCTACGCCGCAGCCCGGGACGTCCGCAAAATCGCTGATCACGTCCAGCCGGTAATCATTCTCTCCCAGGGTCGGGATCGCTCTGGCGAAAGACTGCTCGGAGTAATACACCGCATGGGCCAGAAAGCTCATGAAGGTGTTCTGATCCAGGATGTCGGA
This sequence comes from Oscillospiraceae bacterium, assembly GCA_017428565.1. GTDB lineage: Bacteria > Bacillota > Clostridia > Oscillospirales > Oscillospiraceae > Limivicinus. The sequence goes on along the minus strand of JAFRQP010000088.1, from coordinate 73,115 downwards.
GTGGGCCGCTTCCAGAACCGGGGCGTCAGAGGAAAAGATATTGGCTTTGTCGATGGCAAGCACGTTGACCTCGGCGGTCTTTTCCATGGTTTTGCCATCCCGGAACAGGACACCGTGCCGTGCGCCGTAGCACAGGCCGACCAGCGCGGTGAAGGGCATAGCTGCCACGACAGAGGCAGGGATCGCCGTCATCATGATCATCAGGGCTCGATGGATGCACACGGCAAAGGAATAATCGCCCAATCTGCGCAGGATAACGATATAGATCAGCGCAAAAACCATGGTGATCTTCAAGATGATGTCCGCGCTGCGGTAGGCTCCGGATTCCATGTTGAGTCGGAGGGCGCCCTCTTTGCCGAACAGCTCTGTCGCCCGGTCAACGGTCTCTTCATCCTGGCCGTTCAGCAGCTGCATGGCAGAGCCGCGGGTACGCTTCTGCACGTAATCCAGCAGAGGCAGGCTCAGCTGATACAGGAGGAGCATAGCGGCGCCTTCCACGGGGAAGCCCACAAAGAAGGATACAAAGGCCACGAACAGAAGAAGGATCGGAGTAGCGAAATAGTTCTTCTCCAGCACGCTGTCAAAGGCTTTCAGCGCCATGTCATAGGCGCAGAGCAGCGCAGACAGAGCCAGCAGAATATACCGAACAATCTCGTTCTTCACCACAAAGGCGCCCAGCACCAGGAGAATTGCTGCAAGGACCAGACGGCCGATCAGAATCAGATTCGAGGAACCGGCTGGAGCGTCGGCAGCTTTTCCGGCAAATCTTGCTCGTTGGGGTCTTTGACTCATAATTGCCACCTCCAATATTATCTCTCTGCAGGATGGAAAGGAAAATCAGGCTTTGCCGTCGGAGCCCAGAACGTGGACGATCTTATGCGCGACCATGTCTTTCACCGCCTGACGGGCGGGCTTCAAATACTGGCGCGGGTCAAAGTGGTCGGGATGCTCGGCAAAGTACTTGCGGATGTTGCCGGTCATGGCCAGACGGATATCGGAGTCGATATTGATCTTGCAGACGGCAAGCTTGGCAGCCTCACGGAGCTGATCCTCGGGGATTCCGATAGCGTCGGGCATATTGCCGCCGTACTGGTTGACCATCTGAACAAACTCCTGGGGAACGGAGGAAGAACCGTGCAGCACGATGGGGAATCCGGGCAGACGCTTGATGCACTCATGCAGCACGTCGAAACGCAGCGGGGGCGGCACCAGGATGCCATCGGCGTTGCGGGTGCACTGGGAGGCCTTGAACTTGTAGGCGCCGTGAGAGGTGCCGATGGCGATGGCCAGAGAGTCGCAGCCGGTGCGGGAGACGAACTCCTCCACCTCTTCGGGGTGGGTGTAGCTCTCCTTGCCGTGCTCCACAGCGACCTCATCCTCCACGCCGGCCAAAGTGCCCAGCTCCGCCTCGACCACCACGCCGTGATCGTGGGCGTACTCCACGACCATGCGGGTCAGGGCGATATTTTCCTCAAAAGGCTTGGAGGAGGCGTCGATCATGACGGAGGTAAAGCCGCCGTCGATGCAGTTCTTGCACAGCTCAAAGGTATCGCCGTGGTCCAGATGCAGCGCAATGGGGATCTCGGGATTCTCGATAATGGCGGCCTCCACCAGCTTCACCAGATAGGTATGGTTGGCATAGGCGCGGGCGCCCTTGGAAACCTGCAGGATGACGGGGCTTCTCAACTCGCCGGCAGCCTCGGTGATGCCCTGGACGATCTCCATATTGTTGACGTTGAAGGCGCCGATTGCATAGCCGCCGTCATAAGCCTTCGCAAACATTTCTTTCGTAGTTACAAGTGCCATTTTCAATCTCCTTACGAATTTTGTGTAAAAAGTATATTTACAAATTTGCTTTTCTATTATATTCTCAATCCATCGCAGAATCAAGAAGTACATTTCACAATTCTGAAATTTTTTTACCCGAACAATGGAGGATATGAACAAATGAGCAAAAAACTGATCGGCGCAGCGGTCTTCGGACAGTCCGGCGGCCCCACCGCGGTCATCAACGCCAGTGCTTACGGCGTGATCCGCGCCGCGCTGGATGCGGATGAGATCACCAAGGTTTACGGTGCTGCCAACGGCATCAAGGGCGTTCTGGAGGATCGGCTCTATATCATGGATGAAGAGGATCCCGAAGAACTGAAGCTCTTGCTGCACACCCCTTCTTCCGCCCTGGGCTCCTGCCGCTATAAGATCGCCGATCCGGAAAAGGACGACACGGACTACAAGCGCATCCTGGAAATCTTCAAGAAGTACAACATCCGTTACTTCTTCTATAACGGCGGCAACGACTCCATGGATACCTGCAACAAGATCAGCCGCTACATGGAATCCGTGGGCTATGAGTGCCGTGTCATGGGCGTTCCCAAGACCATCGACAACGATCTCTACGGCACCGACCACTGCCCCGGCTTTGGCAGCGCCGCCAAGTATATTGCCACCTCCTGCATGGAGATCAACAAAGACGCCCGGGTGTACGACAACGGCATGGTCACTATCGTGGAGATCATGGGTCGTCACGCCGGATGGCTGGCCGCCAGTGCGGCCCTGGCCACGGAGTTCGGTTCCGGTCCGGATCTGATCTATCTGCCCGAGGTAGACTTCGACATGGACAAATTCCTGAACGATGTGCAGCGCGTTTACGACGCCAACGGCAAGGTCCTGGTTGCCGTATCCGAAGGCATCCACTACGCAGACGGCAGCTTCGTTTCCGAGGCCAAGGTTTCCGCCACCGACGGCTTTGGTCACGCCCAGCTGGGCGGTCTTGCCGCGCTGCTGGCAGCCATCGTCAAGGGCCGCACCGGCGCCAAGGTCCGCGGCATTGAGCTGAGCCTGCTGCAGCGCTGCGGCGCGCATCTGGCCTCCGCCACGGATATCGAAGAAGCCCGCAGCGCCGGCGAAGAAGCCGTGAAGCAGGCTGTTAACGGCGTGACCGGCAAGATGGTCGCGTTTGAACGGGAAGACGCCGACGGCAACTATAAGTGCAAGATGGTTCTGCTGCCTTTGAACAAGGTCGCAAACTATGAGAAGAAGATCCCCCTGTCCTGGCTGAACGAGGAGCAGAACGGTCTCAAGCACGAGTTCATCGATTATGTGCTACCGCTGATTCAGGGCGAGCCCAAGCTTCCGCTGGAGCACTCCCTCCCCCGCTATGCGCGGCTGAAAAAGGTCCTGGCCAAATAAACTGATTCACAAACGACATCCCCCCGGCATGCGCCGGGGGGATGGTTTTACAGATTGCGGATCTGGTTCTGCAGCAGAGTGCCGACCGTGTCCGCCAGAAGATCCACAGAGGGGATCTTGGAGAAGTCCTTGTTGTAAACCAGCTTTGCGCTGGGAAGATCCTGCTCCTCACCCGTGAATACGCAAACGACCGCGATTCCGTCCGCTCTGGCGCGACGCACCTCTGCTGCGGTGTCCCGAACACCCGCATCCTTCTCGTAGGGGATGTATTCCCCTTCGTCCTCCGCGGAGATCCGCACGGCGTCATGCGGCTTCACATCGGAAAGCAGGATCAAAATCTTGTGCTCGTAGGGACTCGCCATCATCAGCTCATGGACTGTGCGCACAGCCAGTCCGTCCCGGTTGCAGCCGTTGGAGACATATTCAAAGATCCTGGGATTGACCTGTACTTCGCTGTAATCCCGGAAGACGCGCAAAATGGTATATCCGGTCATGGAGCAGAAGGACATCACTCGACAAGGGATCCCGCAGCGTGTCAGCGCTTCGGCAATGAGATATCCCTGGGTGGAGACCCGTTCCTGCCGTGTCTGCTGCGATGTGGAGGCGTCCAGGAGGATATCCACGCACAGATCTCCCATATTCCCCTGTTCGGTGCGCTGAAAGATCTTCCCATCCTGCAGCACGGAAGCGCGCCAGACCCGGCTGCCGTCCAAAAGTCCCGTTTCGGACGGGACAAGGCTCGGCTGCAGATACAGGAGGACAGAATTCTGGATTCTGGAGGCAAGACGCGCGATGGTAATACGGTTTTCCGCCAAATGCGCCTGATAATAGGCGCGGTTTTTTTCGTGCTGTCTGCGTTCCTGATCCTTTCGCAGCGCTTCAAAACCGTTTTGGATCTTTTCCTTCCCCGGAACGCCCTTGGTGATATGCAGGTGGCAAAAGGCGTGATTTCCGCTGCATAGCTTGCGCTCCAGCTCCATGATCTGCTGCTCGTCATACAGCGAAAGGCCGTATTTGCCTGCCATAAAAGCGCGAAGCTGGGCAGCGGTCAAATGGGTGATAGGCTGATCCTCCCGGCGCAGAAGCTCGTCGTCCCCGCTGTAGGCGTGGCGGGGGTGGTCGGCAAAACCGATGCCGAATTTCCGAAGCCGGCCCTTCCCTTTTTTTCCGCCTATGCGGCGCAGACCGGAAAGCCAGTTCCCGCGCTCCCGCCTGTGTTCCTCGGTCTTGATCTGAAACCAGCGCTGAAACAGGTCCTGCGCCCGTTCCACGATCTCGTCAGTGTCCAGCTCCTGCCCGAATTCCAGCTCATCCAGAAGCTTTTGATCATAGCGGCTCAAACGCGCTTCCCTGCCCAGGGCCCGCAGATAATGGGCAGTCGCCAAATAGTCGTATAGATGATAATCGTCCAGTCTCTTCGATCCGTACTCCTTCAGGAATCTGTTGGCATAGTCTTCCCGAAGGGTACGGAGGACGGGGCGGTCCTCCCTCTCCCTGGCATAAGCCGCGTTTTCCAGGCCCAGCCAGAGCAAAGCCTCATACTCGTCCCCGTCCTCGTATTCCTGAAAAGCGGCAAACACTTTGGCCAGCTTAGGATACTCATAATGCCTGCGCACCGCGCCGATGATACTGTTCCAGTACAGATCGGCATTTCCCTGCCCGTCATAGGCCTTGAAATCCGGCACAAAGCTGTAATCCTTCGCCGCATTCCAGATCTGGTTCACCGCTCGTCTGCGCTGAAGCTCCGAAACCTCTTTCATATCCGCTTAAAGCCGGATCGATGTGAAGAAACATTCGCCCGGCATCCCCCGTACTCTCCCTTTTTCTTCTATATTGTATCACACTTCCTCCCTATTTTCCACCTTGGGATTGAAAGAAATCAAGGGATAGGCTATACTGGTATCGAATAAAGGAGGGGTGGCCATGACAAGCCTGCTGAACGATTATGTACATGTGCTGCGAAAGGGTGTAGCGTCCTATGGCGGAAGTCAGATGTGGTCGCAAAAGGAGACCATCCGCATCTGCGGCTGCGGCGCGGTCGCTGCTTTTGACGCCTGTCTCTATCTCTCGGGCCGACAAAAGGAAACCATGACGGAAGAAGAGTACAACCGGGAGCTGGAGCAGGTCGTCCGTCAGTATTTCCCGCTGGTAAAGCCCTTCGGCATCAACGGAATCCTTCTGGCTGTTGGGATGAATCGACTGCTCCGCAGGTATCAATTGCCCTACCGGGCCTTCTGGGCCGTTTCCGGGAAGAAATTCTGGCCGCGGATTGAAGATCTCCTTGCGCAGGATATACCCGCCATTTTCTCGGTTGGGCCGAATTTCCCCGCGCTGTGGAAAAAGCATCGTCTCAGCTTCTACAAAAAGAAAGCGGACGGAAGCTATGTCCCCTCCTCCTCCGCCATCGCGCATTATGTGACGGCCACTGGCTGCGACGGGGACTGGCTTCGCATCTCCTCCTGGGGCAGCGAATACTATATCAAGCGCAACGAGTACGACGACTATGTCCGCCGCCACAGCGCCTCTCTTGTCAGCAACATCCTCATGCTCAGAAAAACCCGTTGATTTTGTGTATTTTTGCCCTTGCGTTTTTCCGAGGGATGGGTATAATACACCAATCGGAATATGAGAGTCTTTGTGTTTTGAAATCCGAAGGGAGTTAATCCGATGAGTCGTCAAGAGGCTATCGCACAATACGCCGCCGCCTTGAAACAGGGCCAGCGCTACTATAAAAACGCCCTCGCCAAGGGCAGCTATCCCTATCCCCAGGTCTTGGAGGAGATCTTGAACGAGCAGATGTCTGCCGGCCGGATGGAAATCGGTCTTGTGGACATTCCCGCCGATCAAATCGTCGGAACTAAAACCTACGGCCGCCGCTTTTCCTTTGCGGGCAATTTCATGCCGCTGTTTGAAGCGAATACAGAGTTTGCGACCAAATGGATCTCCCTGTGCGAAGCCCATCTGGGAGACGAAGGGATTCGGGAGCCTATCCGATGCTATGAATATCTTGGCAGATTTTACGTTCAAGAGGGCAACAAGCGCGTCAGCGTCCTGAAGAGCTTTGACGCGCCCACCATCCCCGGCTACGTCACCCGTGTCCTGCCTGTGTACTCCGACGATCCCGCGATCCAGCTGTATTACGAGTTCCTGCAGTTTTATCCCCGCTGCAGCCTGTATCAGATCCGCTTTACCCAGCCCGGAAGCTATGAGAAGCTGACGAAGGCCATGGGCTATGACCGGGAGCATATCTGGACCTCTGACGAAAAGAGAGCTTTTCTGGCGCTGCAAAGCCGCTTCCAGACCGTTTACCAAAAACTCGGCGGCGCCGCCCACGCCGGCACCGTTTCCGACGCCTTGCTTGTTTGCCTGCAGGTTTTTTCCTTTGCGGAGCTGCGCGCGATGAGCACGGACGAACTGTACAAAACGCTGTCCGGCATGCAGGCCGACATCAAGAGCGCTTCCCTCCCCCGTCCCATCGCGCTGAGCACGGAGCCCAAAGAGAAGGAAAAAGGATTGGTTTCGCGGATTCTCGGCATCAGTCATCCGGATAAGCTGAATATTGCCTTTGTTTATGACCATCTTCCCCAATACAGCGTATGGTCCAATGCGCATTTCCAGGGAGAGCAGGAGCTGAAGGAAAATCTCGGCTCCAAGATCCAGGTGCGGGAATACTGGGCTCTGGAAAAAGACGACGAGAAAGCCATGACGGACGCGGTAGAGGACGGCGCGGATCTTTTGATTGCCACGACTCCGCAGCTGTTGAGCGCCTGCCGGAAGATCGCGGCCAAGCATCCCAAGCTGCGTGTGCTGGACTGCGCCCTTTCCAAGCCCTATGCGGGGCTGAGGACCTATTACAGCCGCAGCTATGAGGCCAAATTCATCTCCGGAGCCGTTGCGGGAGCCATGGCGGAGAAGGATCGGATCGGTTATGTCGCCAGCTACCCCATCGTGGGCGTGACTGCCGATATCAACGCCTTTGCTCTTGGCGCACAAATGACCAACCCCCGGGTGCGGATCGATCTGCTCTGGTCCTCGGAGGTTCGGGATCCCATTGCCAAGTTCCTGGAGCGAGGCATCCGCGTCATCTCCAACCGGGACGCCGAGACCGCGCAAAAGTCCGGCAGCGTGATGGACTGGGGCGTATATCGCCTGCAGGAGGACGGGGTGGTACAGCCCCTTGCCCTCCCCTGCTGGAACTGGGGCCGCTTTTACACGCAGGTCGTCCAGAGCATCTTCAACGGCAGCTGGGATACGCTCTCCAAAAGCCAGGAGGGACTCGCCATCAACTACTGGTGGGGCATGAGCAGCGGCGTCATAGACGTGGAGCTCTCCGCGAGTCTGCCCGAGGGTATTCGGCGTCTTGCCGAGCACTTGAAGAGCGATGTGCGCGACGGCTGGTTTGATCCCTTCCGCTGCCGCATCCTGGATCAGTCGCACACCCTGCGCAACGACGGCAGCCGCGGCCTGTCCCCCGAGGAGCTGCTGCAGATGGACTGGCTCTGCGAGAATGTGGAGGGGCGCATCCCGGGTATCGATGAGCTGCGCCCGGAGTCTCGGGAAACCGCCAGCATTCTCGCCATCCATCCGGAATGATTTCTGGAGGATGCTGCCATGAAGCTGCTGCTGATTTCAGATGAAGAAAGCGCCGCATATTGGGATTATTATCGGCCCGGCAAGCTGTCCGGCATCGATCTGATCCTCTCCGCCGGGGATCTGAAGCCGGATTATCTGGAATTTCTGGTGACCATGGGGCGCGCTCCCCTGCTGTACATCCACGGAAACCACGACGGTTGTTACGAGAAGATCCCGCCGGAGGGCTGCGACTGCATTGATGGGGATCTGGTTTGCGTGAAGGGGCTGCGGATCATGGGCTTGGGCGGCTGTCCGCTCTACAACAAGGGGCCTCACCAATACACGGAAAAACAGATGGCCGATAGGATCCGCAAGCTGCGCCGCAAGCTGCGCAAAATGAATGGCGTGGACATCGTCATAAGCCACGCGCCTCCCCGCGGTCTCGGCGACCAGGAGGATCTGGTGCACCGCGGTTTTGAGTCCTTCGTGGATTTGATCGACGAGCAGAAGCCCGGCTATTGGATCCACGGCCATATTCACCCCAGCTATACCGAGCGTCGCAACGGCGACCTGCAGAGGGGGGAAACGCGGATCATCAACGCCTGTGGCGCGCGGATCCTGGAGATCCCCGATCCGAAACCATAAAAAAGGATACCGAAGCAATCAGCTTCGGTATCCTTTTTATGGTTCAATCAGTCATTCACGCTGAAAAGCAGCTCGCCGTATGTGGGAAGGGGCCAGAAATCGGAGGCCGTCAGTCGTTCCAGCTCATCCAGATCCTTGCGCAGCTCCTCCATCAGAGAGAGCACCTGATCCCGGAAGAAGAAGGCCAGCCGCAGGCTGTCCCCCGCAGGGGGCGAGGCCAGATTCGCTTCCAGACGCTTCGCCTTTTCATATGCGGCGGAAATCAGCGCGGCGATCTGTTCGCAAAGCTCCGTCTCAAAGCCGCAGTCCGCCTGGGGCAGAAGCTGTTTTCTCTTCAGCGCCGTCTCGGCGAGAGAGTCCGCGTAACGGGAGGCTGCCGGCAGGATCTCCTTCCGTGTCATTTCCAGCAGAGTCAGCGCCTCCATGCGCCGGACCTTGCAGTAGCTGTCCAGCTTGATCTCATAACGGGCGCGGATCTCCGACTCGGAATATACCCGGTGGCGGGTGAAAAGCTCCAGGTTTTTCGGCGCCAGATAATAAGGCGCGCAGTCCGGCGTGGAGGGCAGATTCAGCAGTCCGCGCTTTTCCGCCTCGCGGAGCCAGGACTCATCGTAGCCGTTGCCGTTGAAGAGGATGCGTTTGTGCTTTCTGATCACGTCCCGGATCAGATCGTGCAGCGCGGCCTCGAAATCTTCCGCTTTTTCCAGAATGTCCGCATACTGGCGCAGCGATTCGGCCACGGCGGTGTTCAGCACAACGTTCACGCCGGAAATGGAAGCGGAGGAGCCGGGCATACGAAACTCAAACTTGTTGCCGGTAAAGGCAAAGGGAGAGGTACGGTTGCGGTCGGTGGTGTCTCGCGGAAACTTGGGCAGCACATGGACGCCGACCTTGATCTGCTCCTTTTTGGTGCCCCCGTGGGGCGTGTCATTCTCAATGGCGCTGAGGATGCTCTCCAGCTCAGAGCCCAGATACATGGAGACGACTGCGGGAGGCGCCTCGTTAGCTCCCAGCCGGTGGTCGTTGGCAGCAGAGGCCACAGAAATGCGAAGCATGTCCTGATAATCATCCACCGCCTGGATGACAGCGCAGAGGAAGAGCAGAAACTGGGCGTTTTCGTAGGGGGTCTCCCCAGGCTCCAGCAGATTCACGCCGGTGTTGGTGCAGATGGACCAGTTGTTGTGCTTGCCGCTGCCGTTAAGACCCGCGAAGGGTTTTTCATGCAGCAGACAGACCATGTTGTGCTTCTTGGCGATCTTCCGCATCAGCTCCATGGTGAGCTGATTGTGGTCGGCCGCAATATTGGTGGTGGTAAAGATCGGCGCCAGCTCGTGCTGTCCGGGGGCAACCTCGTTGTGCTCTGTCTTGGCCATGACCCCCAGCTTCCAGAGTTCCTCGTTCAGCTCCTTCATGAAAGCGGCGACCCGGGGCTTGATGGCGCCGAAATAGTGGTCGTCCAGCTCCTGCCCCTTGGGAGGTCTGGCCCCGAACAGCGTACGTCCGGTGTAGATCAGGTCCTTCCTCTTCTCAAAGACCTCCCGGTCGATCAGGAAATATTCCTGCTCCGGGCCAACAGTTGTCTTGATGGAAGTCACCTGGCTGTTGCCGAAAAGACGGATGATGCGCAGGCCCTGGCGGTTGATGGCCTCCATGGAGCGCAGGAGAGGCGTCTTCTTGTCCAGAGCTTCTCCGCCGTAAGAGCAGAAGGCCGTGGGGATGCAGAGGATGCCGTCCTTGATGAAGGCGTAGGAGGTGGGGTCCCAGGCGGTGTAGCCCCGGGCTTCAAAGGTCGCCCGCAGGCCGCCGGAGGGGAAGCTGGAGGCGTCCGGCTCACCCTGGATCAGCTCCTTGCCGGAAAACTCCATGATGACCCGTCCCCCGCCGATGGGAGAGAGAAAGCTCTCGTGCTTCTCGGCAGTGATGCCGGTCATGGGCTGGAACCAGTGGGAAAAATGAGTGGCGCCCTTTTCGATGGCCCAGTCCTTCATGGCGTTGGCCACCACCGTGGCCACGGCGCTGTCCAGGCGTCTCCCGTCAATGATCGAGCGCTGAACCTGCTGGAAAACCTCCTTCGGAAGACGCTGCCGCATCACCGAGTCATTAAATACCATGGATCCAAAGCATTCTGTTACGGAATTCATAGGTTCAACCTCTTTTCATTTCATATTTGGGCGCAAATCAAACCCACTCTGTGAGTTTATACCAGCCATCCATCCACGTCAAGGCGGCAGATTATCCAAAATCTTGCGAGACAGGTCCCCCACTCTCCGCTTTTTTACCGAAATAATCTCTTTCATAGGAAAAAGCAGAAAATCATAGTCTGCTTCCGAAATAAAAAAGCCTCCGCTTCTTTTCCTTGCAAGAGTTAAGCGGCGGTGCTACAATGCATGCAAGGAGATGATACATATGGAAGACAAAGCCATCACCCAGAAAAATCTATGGTTTTTCCCCCTCGGCACTGTGGGCCGCGACATGGTCTACAATCTGGTCACCAGCTATCTTTTGGCCTTCGTTCTGTACACCAAGGGACTGAACGCTGCGCAGTTGGGCGTGATCACCATCATCATGATCGCCGCCCGTGTGTTCGACGCGCTGAACGACCCCATTATGGGCAATATCATCGAGCGCACCCGCAGCCGCTGGGGCAAATTCAAGCCCTGGCTGGTCATCGGTATCCTGACGACCTCTGTGGTCATCTATCTGACCTTCAACCTGAACCTGCGCGGCTGGCCCTTCGTGGTCTTCTTTGGGGTGATGTATTTCCTCTACAGCATCACCTACACCATGCATGACATTTCCTATTGGGGCATGATCCCGGCGCTGAGCTCCGATGCGGACACGCGCAACAAGTTCACCGCCCGCACTACCCTCTTTGCCGGCATCGGCGGCCTGACCGCTTCCGTGCTGATCCCCAAGCTCACAAACGGCGAGAGCGCCATCGGCGGCAACGCCATCACCGCCTACGGCGTGATCGCGCTGGTGATCGCCATTCTGGCCCCCGCTTTTCTGGCCATCACGGTTTTCGGCGTCAAAGAGCAGCGGGACTGCAATGACGAGCCCGCGCCGCCGGTCAGCTTCAAAAAAATCTGGTCCACCATCCGGGGCAACGATCAGCTGCTGTGGATCGCATTCATTCTTCTGATCCAGCAGATCGGAAACGGCATTGTGCTTTCCGGCGTCGGTCAGAACTATATCTACATGGAGTTTGGCTACGAAGGCGGCTTCTTCTCCATGTTCCAGATCGTGGGTATGGCGGTCACGGGTTTCCTGATGATCTTCTACCCCATGATCTCCCGCAAAGTGCCGCGCAAGCGCTTTATGGACATCATGATGCTGGTCGCGACCTTCGGCTATGCGCTGATGCTCTTCGCCTATCTGTTCATGCATAAGGGCGCGGGCAGCCTTGCCGGCTATGATCTCAAGTTCGTCGTGGTCACTCTGGGCTATATGTTCGCAAACTTCGGGCAGTACGGCTTCTATCTGATCATGATGATCTCCGTCATGAACACCGTGGAGTACAATGAGCTGAAGCGCGGCACCCGGGACGAGGGCATCATTACCTCCCTTCGCCCCTTCATCACCAAGCTTGCCTCCGCGCTGAACGTGGCCATCGCGTACCTGACCTATGTGATCTTCGGCATTCTGCACTACACCAACGGTATTGCCGATCTGGAGACCCAGTGCAACGAGCAGCTCATCACCGAGGCCAGCAAGAATGAGCAGATCGCGGCTCTCCTGCAGGACGTGCAGCCCTCTCAAAGCGGCGGTCTGCTGCTTGTGATGACGGTCCTTCCCTTCCTGCTGATGCTGATCTCCTACTGGATGTACAAGAAACACTACACGCTTGACGAGCCGGAATATGACCGCATCTGCGCCGAACTCAAGCTCAAAACCAAGGAGACGGATACGCCATGAGCCTTACCACTGCTGTTCTTCATTTTGCAGCGCCTCTCCCGGATCTGGAGGGATATCAGCGATACCTGTTCCTGGGACCGCATCCCGACGATATTGAGATCGGCGCCGGCGCCACCGCCGCGAAGCTGGCCGACGCCGGAAAAGACATCTGCTTTCTCATCTGCACCGACGGGCGCTACGGACTTTCAAACGCCCCCAAAGACACAACGCCCGAGGGGCTGATCCCGATCCGGCGGGAGGAAGCGCGAAGATCCGCCGCCCTCCTGGGCGTAAAAGACGTCTGTTTCCTGGATTTCAGCGACGGCGGTCTCTATGAGCCCAAGGATCTGCTCCGCGCGGTCGCCCACATTGTCGGCGCCTTTCAGCCGGACGTGATCCTGGCGCCCGATCCGGACGTCAGCAGCGAATGCCACATCGACCACCGTTGTGTGGGAGAAGCGGCGAAAACCCTGGCCTGCTTCACCTCTCATGCCGAGCTCATCCAGCAATACGGAGGCCAGGCAGCGAAGCTAAAAGCCCTTGCCTTCTTCATGACCGCAAAACCCAATCGCTACGTTAAGACCAAGGGTTATCTCCAGCGGCAGCTGGACTCGATCTTCCAATGCCATACCAGCCAGTTCCCGCCCGACTGTGACGACGCGAAGTCGATCCGTCTCTATCTGAAGCTGCGATCTGCCGACCACGGTCTGCGATGCCTCTCTCCCGCCGCGGAGGGCTTCCGCGTGCTGGGGAAAACCCAGATGCACTGTCTGCCGGAAGCGGGAAAATGATCCTATACATGCAAAAACCACGGATCTCTCCGTGGTTTTTTGCTGTTTCGAGACTCAGGCAAGCAGCTGCTCAATCATGGGCTTGGGGATCACGCCCACCGAGGAATTGACGACCTGGCCGTTTTTGAAGACCTTCAGCGTGGGGATGCTGGCAATACCGTAGCGAATGGCCAGCTCCGGCTGCTCGTCCACATCGATCTTGCCGACCTTGATCTTGCCCTTCTGCTCCTGGGCGATCTGGGCGATCACGGGGGCCAGCATGCGGCAGGGGCCGCACCAGGTTGCCCAGAAATCCACCAGCACGGGGATCTCGGAATTGAGCACCTCCTTCTCAAAATTTTCAGCTGTCAAAATGATTTCAGACATTGGTTTTCTCCTTTCTGTTTATCTTATCCCTTGAGGGCCATGTCGATCAGTTCCTGCAGCTCCGATTCCGACATGGAGCCGAGATGCGTTGCCAAAATGCGTCCGTTCGCGTTGATGACGATCGTAAGCGGGATAGCCTCGATTTCGTAGGCCATCGAGCCGTCCCCGTACGCGTCAAAGTAAAGCGGGAAGCTGTATCCCATGACTTCCACGAAGGATTTGCCGGATTCCTCCGTCTCATAGCTCCCGTCCACCAGGTCAATCATCAAAAAACAGATCCTGTCGCCATAGCTGGCGTAAGCCTGCTGGAAAAAAGGAAGCTCCGCCTGGCAGGGGCCGCACCAGGTTGCCCAGAAATTGATGATGATGGGCTTGCCAAAGTATTCGGACAGATGATGCTCCGCACCGTCACGGTCTGTCATCAGAAAGTCCGGCGCCGGATCCAGATCGCTGTCGTCCGGAACGATCTCCGCCGCATTCCCCTCTTCGCCCGATCCGCCGCCTTCGATCAGGATCCCGCCTTCGGGATCTATGGAAGGCTCCGCCTCCTGTTCAATCTGGAAAGGCTCGGTTCCGGTCGGCTCCGTCGCTCCCTCGTTCAGCGTGAAATACAGCACGCCGCCGCCGAAGAGCAGCAACAAAGAGCAAACCAATAATAGTATGGTTAAAATATTTCGATTCATGTGCACCTCTCAGGCAGAAATCCGCGTCCTCCCGGCATACACGCAGCAGGCGGATGCCGAGCCGCTCCGATTTCGTTTCACAGCCTGATTGTATCATGCTGTCTCACTTTTTTCAAGCCCTGCGCCTGTATCATAAAACTCAATCGCGCTCTGCCTTTCAGAAATGGTCTTGGGCGTGGTTCGCCATTTGAACCACGCCCAAGGGAAAGAGACTACTGGCTTTCATGGACGTCCTTCCCCGTAGGCTTTATCCGCAGCGAGGCCGCGGCATCGGGGCGAAAACGTCACCAGTCTTTTGTATGTATCGGCTCTTCAGAGCAATATTATAATATCAGGAATCTCACGAAAAATGCTGAATAACGCGTGAATAGGCTGTAAAATCTATGTTAATTTTCCGTCAAAAAAGAATGACAAGCGGATACAAAAGCTCGTAAGAATTGATGAATTATTCATACAATTTCTTTTGCTTTACAAGGAGGATGTGCTATAATAGCAAAAAGCCGGAAACCCTTGTTGACAAAGGCTTTCGGCTTCAGAACTGGCACCCACGGGAGGATTCGAACCTCTGTCCTGCCGCTTAGGAGGCGGCCGCTCTATCCTGCTGAGCTACGTGGGCGTATTGCTTTCAGGCTGAGGGAAGCGAATGGCGCCGTCGATGATCCATCGCCTCTCGCCTCCGGCTTAAAAGCTCGCTTATTCTACCGCAGTTTCCGGGAACTGTCAAGTGAGGGAAAAACATGCTGAAACTCATTTCCGTCAAGAAGGATTATCACGTTGGGGATTTCACCGTAAACGCCCTAAAGGGCATCGACCTCAGTTTTCGTGAACACGAATTCGTCGCGATCCTGGGGCACTCCGGCTGCGGGAAAACCACGCTTTTGAATATTATCGGCGGACTCGATCAATACAGCTCCGGCGACCTTGTGATCAACGGCAAATCCACCAAAAAGTTCACCGACAGCGATTGGGACACCTACCGCAACAACTCCATCGGCTTCGTCTTCCAGTCCTACAACCTGATCCCCCATCAGACGGTGCTTTCCAACGTGGAGCTTGCGCTTACCCTCTCCGGCGTCGGGGCGGCGGAACGCAGGACCCGCGCCGTCGAAGCGCTGGAAAAGGTCGGCCTCGGAGATCAGATCAACAAAAAACCCAACCAGCTCTCCGGCGGACAGATGCAGCGCGTGGCCATCGCCCGCGCCCTGGTCAACAATCCGGATATCCTCCTGGCGGACGAGCCAACCGGTGCTCTGGACTCCGACACCTCCGTGCAGATCATGGAGATTTTGAAAGAGGTCGCCAAGGACAAGCTCATCATCATGGTCACGCATAACCCGGACCTGGCAAACGACTATGCCAGCCGGATCATTCGGCTGAAGGACGGTCTTATCGTGGGCGACAGCGACCCCTTCGACGCGAAGGACGACGCCGCAGTCGGGCCCCTGGGCAAAAAGACCACCATGCACTTTTTCACCGCCCTTGCCCTGTCCCTCAACAATCTGATGACCAAGAAGACCCGTACCCTGCTGACCGCTTTTTCCGGCAGCATCGGGATCATCGGCATCGCCCTTATTATGTCCTTGTCCAACGGCATCCAGAACTATATCGACAAGGTGCAGGAGGATACGCTGTCCAGCTATCCCATCACCATTCAGGCGGAGAGCGTGGATATGACGGCCATGATGGCCTCGCTGATGGGCGCGCAGGCTGAAAGCGCAACTTATCATCATGAAAATGACGCGGTGTATTCCAGTAACGTCCTGTACAATATGGTCAACTCCGTGATCAGCACGGATGTGAATTCCAACAATCTCCGCGCCTTCCGGGCCTATCTGGAAGATGAGAACAGCGAGATCGCACCCTTTATCAGCACCGTTCAGTATTCCTATGACATAGATATGACGCCCTACGCGGAGGACGCCAACGGCCATATCGGCAAGACCGACGCCGTCCAGATCCTCCAAACCGCCATGTCCGCCACATTCGGCGGCGATTACAGCAGCTATTTCTCCACCTACGGACAGATCTACAGCAATTTCAACGTCTGGCAGGAGATGCTGCCCGGAGAAAACGGAGAGCTCATCAATCCCCTGCTGATGCAGCAGTATGAGATGGTCTACGGGCGCTGGCCCCAAGCCTACAACGAGGTCGTGCTCATCGTAAACGAGAACAATGAGGTTTCCGACCTGGTGCTCTATTCCCTGGGGCTCAAGTCCAATGCTTCTATTGCGGTGAGCATGCAGGCCATCGTTTCCGCGGAAGAGCTGGACAACACGGTGGAAAGCTGGAGCTACGAGGAGATCTGCGGAAAGAGCTTCCGCTATATCTACCCGGCGGATCAGTATCAATACAACGAAGAGACCGGCGAATACATTGATCTGACCCAGGAGGAGCTGGGCCTTCGCACGCTGTACAACAACGGCCTGGAAATCCGGATCGTTGGCATTATCCGGCAGAACAACGACGCGCTGTCCGGGATGCTGACGGGCTCCGTCGGCTATCCCCACGCGCTGGTGGAGCACATCGCGGCGGAGAGCGCAGAAAAAGATCTGGTCAAGCGCCAGCTTGCCGACCCGGAGCATGACGTATTTACCGGTCTGCCCTATCTGGACAACGGCGACGAGGCCATGACCCGCGCCAAAAAGGTGGACGCGGCCAAGGACTACATCGCAAACGCCTCCACAGAGGAGCTGGCGGAGCTTTACATCACCTATATGTGCGAGCCGGACGACGCTTATCTGCAGCAGATCATCGACGAGCAAATGGAGGGCACTTCCCGGGAAGATATCGAAAAAACCATTCTGGAGTATTACCCCGAATACGCCTCCATGCTCAGCCAGATGGACGACAACATGCTCAACAGCTATATGAGCCAGATGATCGGCGAACAGGCCAGAGCCCAATACTCTGCCCAGATGCGGGAGCTGTACGCCGAATTGACCCCGGAGGAGCTGGCGGCGGACTTCGCGCTGCTTTCTCTGGAAGAGGACGACTACATCTGGATCTATGAAAATGCCATGCCGCCCGTGTACGCATCCGGAAGCGTGAAGGACACGCTCAAGAAGCTGGGCTACGTGGATCTGGAGAACCCCAGCGCCATCAACATCTATGCCTCCTCCTTTGAGGCAAAGGACAATATCTCCGCGGCGATCGAACATTACAACGCCAGTGTTCCGGAGGAGGATCAAATCAGCTATACGGACGTAGTCGCTCTGCTGATGAGCTCCATCACCACCATCATCAACGTGATCAGCTATGTGCTGATCGCCTTTGTCGCCATTTCCCTGGTGGTCTCCTCCATCATGATCGGCATCATCACCTATATCAGCGTACTGGAGCGCACCAAGGAAATCGGCATCCTGCGGGCCATCGGCGCCTCCAAGCGGGACGTTTCCCGGGTATTCAATGCCGAAACCTTTATCATCGGTCTGACGGCCGGCGTGATCGGCATCGTCCTCACCCTGTTACTGAATATCCCTATCAATATCATCGTCCATAATCTGACCGGCATCATGTCCTTGAATTCCTCCCTTCCCCCGACAGGCGGGGCGGCGCTTGTGGGCATCAGCGTGCTGCTGACCTATATCGCCGGTCTGATCCCCTCCGGTCTCGCCGCGAAGAAAGACCCCGTGGAAGCGCTGCGGACCGAGTAATGGAAAAACCTGTTCCTTGCAGAAGATCCCTCTTCCGTGTACACTGGCACGGAGGAGGGATCTTTCATGCTACATAAGGTGTTCGGAAGAATGCTGCGGATGTGTCCGGCGGCGTGGGAATATTTGATCCGCTCGCTGCAGTTCAGCTGTCTGCTGCTGTTTTGCGCTCTTCTGCTTCTGTCCCATAGCCGGGGAGAGAGCGCGCTTCGGCTCCAGGCAGCCGCGTTTCAGGAGAGCAGCCAGGTCTGCCTGCTGCTGGCGGTCCTCATTCCGCCCTGTCTGGAGGATCGGCTCGGTACCGGCGCAGGAAGTCCTCCCGGCTCATCAGACCGTTGAGGATCTCCAGCAGCCCGTCCGAGGTCAGCCGTTCGGGAAGGTCCAGACTTTTCAGCAGCGACGCCCGGCGGGACCTGCTGTCCTTCCGTCCGCTCAGTCCCAGGGCGTAGAAATCCGCTTTTGTGATTTTAGGCCGGTTTGCCGCTTTATCTTCTTCGTCAAGAAAGCTTGCTCCGGCGCGCCGCAGCGCCTCCAGAAGGACCTCCGGGCGCATTCCTTCCACCCCCAGCTTTCCCTCTTTGGAGGGGGAGCTTTTTCTGCGCTCTTTCCCGTATTGATCCGGGATATAGGCGTGCTTCAGAAACTCGGGAGCAACGCAGCTCCGGATAAAGCTGCGGATCACGAACCCGGCGCTGTCGGAATCGGTCAGGACCACGAGTCCGCGCTGCTCCGCGATCCGGCGCAGCAGCTTCTGCTTCTGCTTATCTTTGAAGATGCCGAAGCCGGCAGTTTCCAGGATGTCCGCATCCACGACCTGGCGGAGCGTATTTTTGTCGTAGCGGCCCTCCACGACGATCACTTCTTTGATCCTATGCATCGCAGTCCCCTGCGGCAATCCGCACCACGGTCTCCTTGAAAAGCTCCCTGTCGTCCACAGGCTCGCTTTTCAAGCGGTAATCCGCCTCCGCGCAGAGCTCGACCGCGCGGATAAGCTGGGGCAGGGAAAAACCTCTCGCCGCCTGTAGGAGCTGATTTGCCTGGAAATCGTATTTGCAGGAGCAGGTCTCCATGACATACTTCGCCCCCAGCTTTCTCTCAAGCGCCAGTCTTGCCGCGTACAGACGCCGCATCTGGACGCCAAGCATGGCAAGCATGGGGATGGGTTCGTTGTTTTTATCGGAAAGCAGCTCCGCAAGCTTTTCCAGCGCGTTGTTGATCTTTTTCTGGGAGATCAAATCCGTCATCTGAAAGATGACCGCCTCGGGAATGTGATTGGCCACAGCCTCCACGTCGGAAACTGTCACCTTCTCTCCCTTGGCGTAGGCCGCGACCTTTTCGATCTCGGGAATCAGCCGGTTCATCAGATCGCCGCTGATAAAAATCAGCCGCTGCGCCGCTTCCATCTCGATCCCTTTTCCCAAAGCGGAGAAGCGCTTGGCGATCCAAGGGACCAGATCTCCCTGGGTCTGCCGGGTAAATTGGATCTCCCTGCACAGACCGCGCAGATTTTTCACCAGCTTGATCCTGCCGTCGGGCTCAAACTCCGCGCTCTGAACAAAAACGACCGTGCAATAGTCGGGAATATCGGAAAGAACGGAAAGGATCCTCTCCCCTTCTTTCAGACGGTTCAGATCCACCCCGCGCAGCTCCACAAAGCTGCGCTCTGAGAGGAAGGGCACGGCGTCTACGGCCTGCTCCAGCTCCCGCGGATCCAGCTCCGGCCCGTTCAGGCGCTTGAAGCTGAAGCTTTCCTCCCCGTCGGGGAGACAGAGCTTCTTCAGCTGGCTCAAATAGTGCTCCCGCAGGTAGTCCTCCGGCCCCCAGAGGAGATAGAGCTTCTCGGGCCCCTTTTCCATCAGTATCCGCAGGGCGCGGGAATAATTGAATTTTTCCTCAGTTTTCTTCGCCATAGCTGTCTCCCACCTGTACTTCCACAGTTCCGTTCAAATCGGTGCGGTAGATCCCATAGCCGTATGCGTCCAGCCGTTCCAGGGTCTCGTAGGTCGGGTGTCCATAGTTGTTGTAGCCCACGCTGATAATGGCTGTATCCGCCCCGATGCTGCCAAGCAGCTCGCCGGAGCTTGCGTAACGGGAGCCGTGATGACCCACGATCAACAGCTCGATATCATGCAGCTGATACCGGTCCAGCAGCTCCCGCTCCACGGTCTTGGAAGAGTCTCCGGTAATCAGCATGTCGTAGCTTCCCAGGGAGACCAGCATACACATGCAGCGCTCGTTGGCGTCTCCGTTTCCGGACGGCGCAAAGAGCTGCAGCCCGATGGGGCCGAGAAAAATCAGACTGTCCTCCCGCAGATATTCGATCTCGATTCCATGTCTCTCCGCAGCGTTCTCGATCTCGTCCAGCAGATTGTCTTCATCTTCCAGATCCGCGGGGATCAGGATCTCCTTCACCGGCATCATCTCCATCAAGCGCGAAACGCCGTTGCAGTGGTCCGCGTGCAGATGGGTCAAAAGCAGCAAGTCAACCTGCTTTCTCCCGCGGGAGCGCAGATAGGCGCCTGCCTCCTCACCGGCATTTCGGGCGTCGTTGATGCCGCCGCAGTCGATCACAAGGGTCTTGTCACCGGCCATCACGGCGATGCACTGTCCCTGCCCCACGTCGATCACACTGATGGTTCCCACTCCCCTGCTGTATCTGCCATGGATCGCAAAAAGCAAAAGCGCCAGAGACAGGGCGGAGAGCGCGACGGGAAAAACGATCCGTTTCCAGGGCTTGAGCCTGCTGAACCAGGCCAGTGTAAACAAGGCGTAGACGAGAACGATCCAGATGACAGAAAACCGATCCCGCACATACAGCGTGGAAAAGGAAATAGAGGAAACGCCCTTGGCGATCAGGAACAGATACCGGGCGATCCAGCTGCAGAGCCAGGCAGCCGCTTTTCCCAGCGGCAGAAACACAAAACCCAGAAGGCAGCTGAAAAAGCCGCCGCAAAAGCAGAATGAGACTGCCCAGAGGCACAGGATATTCGTCAGCGGAGAAAGCAGCGAGACCGAGCGGAAATGCAGCAGCAAAAACGGCGCGGAGAAAGCCAGAACCGCGAGGGAGCTGGCGGCGGTGCTGGTGACAAAATGCAGGCGCTTCTGCCAACGCTCGGAAAACAGCTCGTTCAAGGCTTCCCGGAAGGGCTCTGCAAGGCAGAGGATGCCCGCCATGGCGGAAAAAGACAGCTGCAGGCTGACACTGCACGCGGCGTAAGGGTTCACAGCCAGGATCAGCGCCAGCGCGACGGAAAGAGAGGTGGCGGGATCGTTCTCCCGCCGGACAAGGGGCGCAAGGAGCAGAAAGCTCTGCATGACGGCGGCGCGGAGGGCGGAAGGCGAAGAGCCTGTGATCAGCACAAAGGCCCAGATCATCAGCAGGCACAGCAGCGAGCTTTTCGCCCCTTTGCCGAAGAGCATCTGCAGCAGGCCGATCAGAAACGCAATGTGCATGCCCGAGACCGCCACGATGTGCATGAGCCCCGCCCTGGTCATGGCCACAAGCAGCGCGTCGTCCTGGTACAGGTCGCTTTTGTCTCCCAGCATCAGAGACTTCATAAAGGCCGCGGTGTCGGCGGGAAACAGCTCGTCTCCCTTTGCCGAAAGGGCGTGATTGAGCTTTGCCGGAAGACTTCGCAGATCGAAGCCGCCGGGCGTCCGTTCCGGGCTGGAAAGCGCGCGTCCGGTCAGATAAACATCCCGGGAAAGAAAGCCGGTGTCATATTCGCCGTATCGCTGATCTCCCCGCTTCACGCGGACCGTGCAGCGCACCGTATCCCCCGGGGCGGCTTCCGCCAGTACGTTTTCATTGTCATACAGGAACATGCCCACATGGGGCAGATCCTCCCCGATCAGGCGGATCTCTACCCTGGTATAGTTGTCATATACCTGCGGATAGGCAAGGACCCGTCCCTCGATCTCCAGGGTTTTCCCGTCAAGCCGCACACTCGGCGTCATGGTAAGCATGGCGTGGACGGAAAAGCAGAGGCAGCCCGCGGAAATGCCAAAACAAATCAGAGCAAAGCCCAACATCCAATCCTGCCGAAGCAGCAGGATCAAAATGCAGGCCAGCGCAAAACTCGCGGCAAGCCAAAGCAGCCACGCGGCAGGCAGCAGGTAGTTTGCGGCGAAGATCGCTGCGGAAAAAGAGAACAGGCAGATCGCAAGCTTGCGCAAGCACGCTCACCCCGCTTTCAAAAACCGCAGAGGGCAAGGGCTCTCTGCGGTTTTTTCATTAGAGGATCTTTTCGGACAGCTTGACGCCGCCGATCAGATGAAAATGCAGATGCATGACGGACTGGCCGCCGTCTTCTCCGCAGTTGTTGACCACGCGGAATCCGTTCATCAGCCCCTCCTGCCTGGCGATTTTGGCAATTGCCTCAAAGCACTTGGCAACATAGAGAGAGTTGTTCTCGTTGATGCCCCGGGCGCAGCAAATGTGCTTCTTGGGAACCACCAGAATGTGCACGGGCGCCTGAGGATTGATATCCCGAAAGGCGAAGACATACTCGTCCTCATAGACCTTTGCGCTGGGGATCTCTCCGGCGATGATCCGGCAAAAAATGCAGTCCTGATCCATTGTGAATCCTCCTTAAAACTTTTCGCTGACAAAGCTTTCCACAGCGGAAAGCGCATCCTTCAGTTTGCTGACGTCGTTGCCGCCGCCCATGGCGGAATCGGGCTTGCCGCCGCCCTTGCCTCCGGCAATGGCGGTGATGTGTTTGATGATGTCCCCGGCGCGGACACCCTTTGAAACAGCCTCCTTGCCGCAGACGCACTGGAAGGTGATCTTGTCCCCGTTCACTGCGGCGATGACAGCCACAACAGCGCCGTCCTTGTCCCGCAGCGCATCGCCCATTTTCCGAAGGCCGGCCGCATCGCACTCGCCCTGGCCGCAGGTCACAATGTGCAGGCCGCCGATCTCCTTCGCGTTCTTCAGCAGGGCATCGGCGCCGCCGGCAGACTCCTTGTCCTTATACTGCTGGATCAGCCGCTTGGCCTCCTTCAGTTCCGCCGCCTGCTGCTCCACCTTCTGCAGCATGTCCGCAGGATTGGCCTTGAAGAGCGCGGAGACGGCGGAGATGGCCTCAACATCCTTATGCAGGGTCTCCAGGGTACGCAGACCGGTGGTCGCCTCGATGCGGCGCACGCCGGAGGCAACGGAGCCCTCGGAGCTGATGTGGAACAGCCCGGCCTTGGCCGTGTTGTTCAAATGGGTGCCGCCGCAGAGTTCCACGCTGTAATCGCCCATGCTGACGACGCGTACCACATCGCCGTACTTTTCCCCGAAGAGAGCGGTTGCGCCGCTCTTGCGGGCCTCATCCAGGGACATTTCCCTGGTATCGACGGTCAGACCCTCCAGAATGGCGGCGTTGACCTTTTCCTCCACCCTTCTGAGCTCCTCCGGCGTCACGGCGGAGAAATGGGTAAAGTCAAAGCGCAGGAAGTCAGGCTCCACCAGAGAGCCGGCCTGGTGCACATGATCGCCCAGCACGTCCCGCAGGGCGCTCTGCAGCAGATGCGTCGCGCTGTGGGCGCGGGCGATAGCGCCGCGGCGCGCGGCGTCATATTCGGCGGTGACCGTATCGCCCAGCTTCAGCACACCTTCCTGCAGCAGACCGGTGTGCATGTACTTGCCGCCCTTGTTCTTCTGCACGTCACTGACTACAAAGAGGAGCCCATCAGCAGACAGCGTGCCGTGGTCGGCCACCTGACCGCCCATCTCGGCATAGAGGCTGGTGCGGTCCAGCACCACAATGGCCTCGGTCCCGGCGGGGATCTCATCCCGCAGCTCGCCGTCAGCCACAATGGCAAGCACCTTCGCCTGGACGCGCTGCTTGGCATAGCCCTCAAAAATCGTCTCGGGGATCTCTTTGCCGAAGCTGACCCCCGCCCAGCCCAGATCGCCCAAGGCGGCGCGGGCCTCGCGGGCGCGGACGCGCTGCTCCTGCATAAGCTGTTTAAAGCCGTCTTCATCCACGGTCATGCCCTCGTCGGCGCACATCTCGATGGTCAGGTCGATGGGGAAGCCGTAGGTGTCGTAGAGCTTGAAGGCGTCGGCACCGGAGAAGGTGCTCTCTCCCTTCGTCTTATGCTCGGAGAGCATATCGCTGAAGATCTTCATGCCGGCGTCGATGGTCTTGGCAAAGTTCTCTTCCTCGGTCTTGACCACCCGGGTGATATAGGCCTGCTTCTCCCGCAGCTCGGGATACTGGCACTCGTTTTCGTGGATGACGGTGTCGATCACCTGATACAGGAAGGGGTCGTTGACGCCCAGGAGCTTGCCATGGCGGGCGGCGCGGCGCAAAAGCCTGCGCAGCACATAGCCCCGGCCCTCGTTGGAGGGCAACACCCCGTCGCAGATCATAAAGGTGGCGGAGCGGATATGGTCGGTGATGACCCGCAGGGACACGTCCATCTTGTGGCTCTTGCCGTAGAAGGCGCCGGTGAGCTCGCTGACCTTGTGGGTGATGTTCATCACCGTGTCCACATCGAAGAGGGAGTCCACCCCCTGGCACACAACGGCCAGACGCTCCAGGCCCATGCCGGTGTCGATGTTCTTCTGCTTGAGCTCGGTGTAGTGACCTTCCCCGTCGTTATCGAACTGGGAAAACACGTTGTTCCAAACCTCGATATACCGGTCGCAGTCGCAGCCCACGGTGCAGTCGGGCTTGCCGCAGCCGTATTTCTCGCCCCGGTCGTAATAGATCTCCGAGCAGGGGCCGCAGGGGCCGGCGCCGTGCTCCCAGAAGTTGTCCTCCTTGCCGAAGCGGAAAATGCGCTCCGGGGCGATGCCGACCTCCTTGTTCCAGATCTCAAAGGCTTCGTCGTCCTCCACATAGATGGAGGGATAGAGGCGATTGGGATCCAGGCCCACCCAGTCGGGGCTGGTCAAAAACTCCCAGCTCCAGTGGATGGCTTCGCGCTTGAAATAATCGCCGAAGGAGAAATTGCCCAGCATCTCAAAATAGGTGCCGTGGCGGGCGGTCTTGCCGATGTTCTCGATATCGCCGGTGCGGATGCACTTCTGGCAGGTGCAGACCCGGCGGCGGGGCGGCTCCTTCTCGCCCTTGAAATAGGGCTTCATGGGGGCCATGCCGGAGTTGATGAGCAGAAGGCTGGCGTCCCCCTGGGGGATCAGGGAGAAGCTGGGCAGGCGCAGATGGCCTTTGCTCTCGAAAAAGCGCAGGAACATTTCCCGCAGTTGATTCAGTCCGTATTTTTCCATGGTTTCTTTCCTCTCAAAAAAGATGCCCCTGTCCCGAAACGGAACAGGGGCGAAATTACAAGAATTCGCGGTACCACCCTGATTCGCCGCAAAGCGGCCTCTCAAGCGCCCTTAACGCGGGCAGACGCCCCGGTCGTCCCGGGGTGGCTCCGAAGTGGCTGTCAGACGGGAGACATGAGACCTCGCACCAGCCGGTCTCTCTCTGAAAAGCTCCGCGCCGACTCGTTTCGTCAACGCCGATATAACGTGGTTAGTTTATCACAAAGTCCGCTTTTGTCAAGCCTTTTCCAGGCGCTTACGGACAATTGCGCCCTCCGGCGCATCCGCCGGCAGCCTCAACCGAAAGCGCATCATGGCGCGGCGGGTGTCCGAGATGGGATTCCCCTCCTCGTCGAAAAGCTCCCCTGCCGTGAAGGAGATCGGTTCCCCTTCCGGCAGCAGCAATTCCAGAGCGTCGCCGGGAAAGATCTTGTTCCGCTGGGTCAGAAGCGCCATGCGGTCTTCCCCACAGCTCTGCACCACCGCCGCGATCTCTGCGGTGGAGGAATAGCTGGCCTCGTCGTAGTGCTGTCCCGGTTCATCGAAGTAAAATCCCGTGGTGTAGGGGCGGTGGCTGCATTTTTCGGTCTCCGCCACCCATAAGGGATCCAGCGGCTCCCCCGCCAGCGCAGCGTCCAGGGCATGGCGGTAGGCGTTCGTTGTCACCGCTGTGTAGTAAGCGGACTTCATGCGGCCCTCGATCTTCAAGCTGGAAACTCCGGCCTCCAGCAGCTCCGGCAAATGCTCGATCATGCGCATGTCCCTGCTGTTCAGGATATAGGTGCCGCCGTCCTCGGTGATTTCGAAATACTGGCCGGGTCGGGTCTCCTCCACCAGATGGTACTTCCAGCGGCAGGGCTGGGCGCACTGGCCCCGGTTGGCATCCCGCCCGGTGAGATAATTGGACAGCAGGCAGCGACCGGAAAAGCTGACGCACATGGCGCCATGGACGAAGGCCTCGATGCGAAGCTCCGGCGGCGTATTGTCCCGGATCTTCCGGATATCCTCCAGAGGTGTCTCCCGGGCCAGGACAACCGTATCCGCGCCGAGGCGAAACAGGGAATTTGCCGTGGCGCTGTTGATCACGCCGAACTGGGTGCTCACATGCCTTGCCACCCGGGGCGCGTGGAGCTTTGCCAGCTCCAGCACTCCCAGGTCCGCAATGATCAGCGCGTCCACCCCGGCCTCCTGAAGAAATTCCAGATAAGCAGGAAGCTCCCGCAGCTCCGCCTCCCGGGGGAGCGTGTTGCAGGTGACATAGATCTTCACGCCGCGGGCGTGAGCGTAATCCACAGCCCAGCGCAGGTCCTCGTCGCTGAAATTCACGGCGGAGGACCTCATGCCGAACTGACGTCCCGCAAGATACACCGCGTCCGCGCCGTAGAGGACGGCAAGCCGAAGTCGTTCCCGATCCCCAGCCGGGGACAGCAATTCCGCCTTAGCCGCCATAGTCCTGGGTGTTGACGAAGGCGTTAAACTCATTGGCATTGGTAAAGAAGCGGTGAGTTCCGGTCTCCATATCCAGCGCGTAATAGTAGTAATTTGTGGCAGCCGGATTCAGGGCCGCTCGCAGAGAAGCAAGGCCCGGATTGCAAATGGGCGTGGGCGGCAGGCCGATCCGATCGCGGGTGTTATAGGGGCTGTCCTCAACCAGCATATCCGCGGTAGGCGCGCCCTCATGCTCCGGATGCACATACAGGATCGTCGCGTCGATACCGAGAGGCATGCCGCTGTTGAGACGGTTGTAGATGACCGATGCGATCAAAGCCCGCTCTTCATCGTTGGCAGCTTCCTTTTCGATCATGGAGGCAATGATCACGACCTCCTGCATATCCCGGCCGCTGGCCTCCAGCTGCTGCTGCATCTCTTCATCAAAGCTGTAGTAGTAGGTCTCCAGGAACTTGTTGATGGCGCTGGCAGGCTGCATGTTTACATAGAATTCGTAGGTGTTCGGGAACAGATAGCCCTCCAGGCGGGCGGAACGGTCCAGACCAAGCTGCTCCAGCTCCTCCGGATCGATATCCTCCAGGAAGCTGTAGTTGAAACGGTAATTTGCAGCCGCTTCCATCAGCTCATCATAATCGCTGACGCCGTTCTCCTCCAGCAGCAGGAACATCTGCCGCATGTTGAGGCCCTCCGGGAAGGTCACCGTCACCGTCAGCGCGCCGCCGGAGAAGGGCGTCATGTGCTGGATCAGCGCCCGGTAATCGTAGCTGGATTTCAGCTCATACTCCCCCGGCGAGATCTTGGTATCTGCGTGGGAAAGCCTGCAGAAGGCTTTGAACAGCCATTTATACTCGATCAGGCCCGCGTCCTTCAGGGCGTCGGCCACATAGTCCATATCCGCATGGGTCACCCGCTCGGTCCCCACCACTCTGCCGTCCTCATCATACTTGGCGACGGTCTCCGTCTCGAAAATGTTCATGGGCAGGGTGATGGTGGCGGAAAAGTCCTTCTTGTTCAGGGCAAGCATATCACTGGCGGCCATCCAGCCAAGACAGGCCAGCACAACGCTGAGGCAGATGATAAACAGGAAATACATCAAGCCGCCCAAACAGCCGGAACGGTATTCGTGGCTCTGCCGGATCGGGCGGTAATCCCGCTCCGACTCCTCATCTCCCGTGTAGTTGACCGCCTCCTCCCCCGTTCTGTCGATCAAAAGCCGATCGACGGGGTTCGTGCTCCCATGCTCACGGGAGGCGCCGCTCTCCGCCTTCTGCAAAGGCAGCTCGGGCTGTTCGCCCGGGTTTGCCTGGACTCCACCCTCATAGAGTTCGTATTGTTTTTCAAAATCGTCGCTCATCAGCGGCCTCCTTCGGCTCAAGGCGAGGGGGTAACACCTTGATCTTCCATCGCATACTATGGCCTGAACGCAGCAAAATGCGGCGCGAAAACCATTGTTGAAAAAGCATCGCCCGTTCCGCGGGGCGATGACCGGAAAAATGAAAAGCGGAGAAAGGACGACGACATGTTCTGCAATTCCTGCAACAACGGTGTTTGGATCATCATCCTCATCATCCTGCTCTTCGGCTGGGGCGGTAACGGCTTTGGCTGCGGCTGCGGCTGCGAGAGCAACAACAACTGTGGCTGCGGCTGCGGCTGCAACTAAGCGCGCATAACATCCCCGGGGTCTCTTCGGAGACCCTTTTTATTTTATTGTGTCCCGCAGAATACGGTAGATCTCCGCGTTCTTCTCGTCCACATCCCGCTCCACGCCATTGCGCTTGAAGGGGATCCGGGTCCAGCCGTAGTATTCCGCCGCGCGATCCGCCGTGCGGAGGCAGCGGCGCAGGTAATCCAGATCCTTCTCATGAATATCGGCATGGGTGTTGTTCTTGGCCTCTCTGCGCCGCATTCTGGCCAGGGAGGTCTCCAGGTCGACGTCCAGATACAGCACCAGGTCCGGCTTGGGCAGACCCATCTTGTTGTATTCCAGATCCGTCAGCCAGGAAAAGAAGGCGGGCAGCTCCTCATCCGGAAGCTTGCAGCCCTGATGCACCGCGTTGGAGGTGGTGTAGCGGTCCGAAAGAAAAACGCCGCCGTTTTCATAAACGGAGCCCCAGTCCTTCTTATAGGAGGCAAAACGGTCCACGGCAAAGAAGGTCGAGGCGGTGTAGGCGTTCACATCATTGGGCCGGGATCCGAACTCTCCCCCCAGATACATGCGGATCAGCGCGCTGCTCTCCTCATTATAACGCGGAAACACAATATGATTATAGTCGATTCCGTCCTGTTCCAATCTGGCGCAGAGACGGCGAAACTGGGCGGACTTCCCGCTGCCGTCGATGCCCTCCAGGACGATCAGTTTTCCCTTTTCCATGATATCTTCCTCTTAAATCTGGCTGAACACGTCGCCGATGTTCGCATGGATCACAAGATCCGCATAACGGTCATAGGGCGTTGCGCTGCGGTTGACCAGAACGAGCTTGCTGCCGCGGTAGTAGTTGATGAGGCCCGCCGCCGGGTACACGTTCAGCGAGGTGCCGCCCACGATCAGAATATCCGCGTGTCGGATATAATGCACCGCCTCGCTCATCACGTCCTGATCCAGGGGCTCTTCATAGAGCACGATATCCGGCCGAATCACGCCCCCGCAGCTGCAGCGGGGAACGCCTTCGCCGTGGTTCATCTGATCGGCGGGATAGGGCTTATGGCAGCGGGAGCAATAGGCGCGCAGAATGCTGCCGTGCAGCTCCAGCACCTTTTTGCTGCCTGCGGCCTGGTGCAGCCCGTCGATATTCTGGGTGACGACCGCACGCAGCTTGCCTTCCGCCTCCAGCTCGGCCAGGCGTTTATGGGCGCGGTTGGGCTGAACACCCTCGATCACCAGCTTTGCCCGGTGGAAGCGATAGTACTCCTCGGGATAGCGTTCAAAGAAGCTGTGACTCAAAATCGTCTCCGGCGGATATTTCCACTTTTGGTTGTACAGGCCGTCAACGCTGCGAAAATCGGGGATGCCGCTTTCCGTGCTGACCCCTGCGCCGCCGAAAAAAACGATGTTGTCACTGTCCCGGATCCACTGCTTCAGCGTGGCGATTTCTTCGTTCATGGCGCGCCTCCGATTGTTTTTTTCAATTATACACCCCAAGCAAGAGCTTGGCAAGTAAACAGCTTATGAAGATTTCTTAAACAAAAACAGCCGCCGAAAAGGCGCCCTCACAGGATGAGAGGGCGCCCAAAAGAGGCTTGTTCGATTATGCTTCGGCCTTTTCGATCACGCGATGATACAGGGGGAAGATCTCCTGCCACTGCAACTCGTTTTCCCGGCGGATCACGTAGCGGCGGGTATCCTCGATGCTCTGATCGCCCCAGAAAACGCAGACGCGCATGCAGGCGCGCACCGCCGCCAGGGCCAGATCCGCACTCTCCGCCACAAAATGGCGGGCCTTCGGCGGGCTGAGCGGTACCAGCTCCTCCGCAAGCTCCAGTGCCTTTTCCATCATACATACGATCTCACTGCAGACGGAGCCGGCAGTCTGAGTCGCGGCCTCGATCTTGCGGGGATCGCCTTCCTTGATCGCGCGCCGATACGGTCCCCTGGCTTTCACGTCCTCATCGATCAGGTTGACCATGTAATTGCGCAGGATCTCCGCATTGCGCACGATATAGATTACCCGCTCGTGCTCCGGTAGTTCCTCCCGGGTCAGCTTCGCGGCGCGTTCCAGCAGCGCGGAAGCGACGGCCGCGGTCATGGCGGCGCCGCTGCCTGTCTGGGCGCGGCTCTCCGGATCGGCGAGAGCTTTGGTGAAGTCCTCCGCGTCCTTTTTCCGGAAGATCTCGATTTTGATGGATTCGGCCATGGAATTGCTCCTTTCTCAATCTCGGTTGAATTCCCGCAGGCGCAGGCCCTCGTTCTTCTGCAGAGCCCAGTTGATACACCAGGAGGAGGTAAACAGCAGCAGGTTGTTGCCCTTAAAATCCTGGACCCATTTCGTGTCGCTGGTCAGATTCAGCGAGGGGATGTCAATATCCTCGTTTTCGACCCAGCGCACGTGCTCGTAAGGCATGGCTCTGCGGCGGATATCCACCCCGTATTCGGTCTTCAGCCGGTATTCCAGCACCTCAAACTGCAGCACGCCGACAACGCCGACAATCACCTCTTCCACGCCTGTATGCGGCTCGTGGAAGATTTGAATGGCGCCTTCCTGAGCGATTTGCTGGATCCCCTTTTCAAACTGCTTGCGCTTCATGGTGTCCACGCGCTCGACGGAGGCAAAATGCTCCGGCGCGAAGGTGGGGATCCCCTCAAAGCAGAGCGTCTGCCCCTTCTCGCAGATGGTGTCTCCGATGGAGAATATCCCGGGATCAAAGACGCCGATGATGTCCCCGGCATAGGCCTCGTCAATGATCGCCCGGTCCTGGGCCATCAGCTGCTGGGGCTGGGCCAGGCGGAGCGCCTTGCCCCCCTGCACGTGAAAATACTCCTTCTCGCGTTCAAACTTGCCGGAGCAGATGCGCATAAAGGCAATGCGATCCCGGTGGGCCTTGTTCATATTGGCCTGGATCTTGAAGACAAAGGCGGAGAAATGAGGGTCAAAGGGATCCACCACATCCTCCCCGGACAGGCGGGGCAGCGGCGGCATGGTCATTTTCAGGAAGTGCTCCAGGAAGGGCTCGACACCGAAGTTGTTCAGCGCCGAGCCGAAGAACACCGGGCTGAGGCGGCCGGCGCGCACTTCCTCAATGTCGAAGTCGAAGCCGGCGCCGTCCAGCAGTTCGATATCGTCCGCCAGCGTCTCCCGCAGGCGGTGGCCGATCAGCTCATCCAGCTTCTCAGTCTCGTCCATGGTGCACTCGATGGCGCGGATCCTGCTCTGCCCCCGGTGGAACTCATTGAAGGCCAGGATGGCCTGCTTTTCCCGGTCATAGACACCCTTGAAGTCCTGGCCGCATCCGATGGGCCAGTTCATGGGATAGGTGCCGATGCCGAACTCCGTCTCCAGCTCCTCCATCAGCTCGTAGGGAGAGCGCGCCTCCCGGTCCAGCTTGTTGATGAAGGTGAAGATGGGGATGTGCCGCATGGCGCAGATCTTGAAAAGCTTGCGGGTCTGGGGCTCGATGCCCTTGGCGGCGTCGATGACCATAACGGCGGAATCCGCGGCCATAAGGGTGCGGTAAGTGTCCTCGGAAAAGTCCTGGTGTCCCGGGGTGTCCAGGATGTTGATGCAGTAACCCTCATACTCAAACTGCATCACCGAGGAGGTGATGGATATGCCGCGCTGCTTTTCCAGCTCCATCCAGTCCGACACGGCGTGGCGGGCGGTGGCCTTGCCCTTCACAGAGCCGGCCAGCTGGATCGCTCCGCCGTAGAGCAGCAGCTTCTCCGTCAGGGTCGTTTTGCCCGCGTCCGGGTGGGAGATAATCGCAAAGGTCCTGCGGCGTTGGATTTCTTTTTCGATTTCAGTCATTCTTTGCTTCCTTTCTGCGTGAATGTTTGTTTTTCCGGAAGAAATATGACCATTATGGCGGCGTAAGCATAGCGGCGTCATCCTCTGTTTCGTTTATTTCGATGTATGTTACCATATTCTATCTGAAAATGCAAAGGGTTTATGCGCCTTTTTGCGGAAGAAAAGGCTTGACGTTCCGCATGGATAGGAGTAAAATAGACCTGCAATTGGATGGGCGCTGGGTGTTCCCGGCTGAGACGGAGTAATGGAGCTCTGAAACCATGGAACCTGATCCGGATAATGCCGGCGTAGGAAATCTACTTGCTTGTATTTTCGCGCAGGTTCGCATTGTGTGACCTGCGCATATTTTTTTGTGAAAGGGAGAAACGAATGTGAAAACCAACACCAGAAAACTCACCGACACCGCAATCCTCATTGCGATGGGCACGGTACTCAGCATCTTCAAGATCGACCTGCCCTTCGGCGGCGGCGTCACCGCCTGCAGCATGCTGCCCCTTGTGATCCTCAGCTTCCGCTACGGCTGGAAATGGGGCGGTCTTGCCGGCCTGACCTACAGTCTGCTGCAGCTGCTGCTGGGTCTGGACAATGTGCAGTATGCAAGCAGCGCCCTGATGGCCGCCGGCGTCGTCGTGCTCGACTACCTTCTGGCCTATACCGTCATCGGCTTTGCCTCCTTCTTCGGCGGCAAGCCCGGCAACACGCGCAAGGCCCTCGTGATCGGCATCGTAGTCACCTTCCTGCTGCGTCTTGTCTGCCACTACATCACCGGCGTGTGGATCTGGGGCGAGTGGATGCCCGAGGAGTTCATGGGCATGGCGATGACCAGCCCCTGGCTGTACTCCTTCCTGTACAACGGCTGGTACATGCTGGCCGAGATCATCCTGACCGTCGCCGCGGCCATGGCGATCTACGGGCCGCTGAAAAAATACATCCACGGCGAGGATTTGAAACAGCAGTAATCTCATATGAGAAAGAATTCGCCCCCGAAGTTTTGTTCTTCGGGGGCTGTTCTTATTTCAGAACGACCTTATTGAAGTTCTTTTTGCCGCGCTTGAGAATGATCCCGGCTTTCAGCTCCTCGCTGGAGAAGCTTTTGCCGATATCGGTCACCTTCTCGTCGTTCACCGTGACGCCGCCCTGCTGGATGTTCCGGCGAGCGTCGGACTTGGTGGTGCAGAGGCCGGTCTTCACCAGAAGGCTCATCAGGTCGATGGAGCCGTCGGCGAGATCCGAAGCGTTGAGCTCGGTGGTTGGCATATTCTCGCTGGCGCCGCCGCCTGCGAAGAGGGCCTTGGCGGAGGCCTCGGCCTTTTTGGCCTCCTCCTCGCCGTGCACCATGCGGGTCAGCTCGAAGGCCAGGATCTCCTTGGCCCGGTTGAGCTGGCTGCCCTCCCACTTGGCCATCTCGTCGATCTGCTCCAGCGGCAGGAAGGTCAGCATCCGGATGCACTTGAGCACGTCCGCATCCTCTACATTGCGCCAGTACTGGTAGAAGTCGTAGGGGCTGGTCTTGTTTGGGTCCAGCCACACCGCGTTGCCGGCGGTCTTGCCCATCTTCATGCCGTGAGAGTCGGTGAGCAGGGTGATGGTCATGGCGTGGGCGTCCTTGCCCAGCTTCTTGCGGATCAGCTCCGTGCCGCCCAGCATATTGCTCCACTGATCGTCCCCGCCGAACTGCATGTTGCAGTTGTAGTGCTGGAACAGGTAGTAGAAATCGTAGCTCTGCATGATCATGTAGTTGAACTCAAAAAAGCTCAGTCCCCGCTCCATGCGCTGCTCGTAGCACTTGGCCCGCAGCATGTTGTTCACGGAGAAGCAGGCGCCGACCTCACGCAGAAGCTCCACGTAATTCAGGTTCAGCAGCCAGTCGGCATTGTTCACCATCAAGGCCTTGTCCGGCCCAAACTCGATGAACTTCTCCATCTGCTTGCGGAAGCACTCGGCATTGTGGTCAATGTCCTCCCGGGTCAGCATCTTACGCATGTCGGTGCGACCGGAGGGGTCACCGATCATGGTGGTGCCGCCGCCGATGAGGGCGATGGGGCGGTTGCCCGCCTGCTGCAGACGCTTCATCAGCGTCAGCGCCATGAAATGGCCGGCGGTCAGGCTGTCCGCCGTGCAGTCAAAGCCGATGTAGAAGGTGGCTTTGCCAGCGTTCACCATCTCGCGGATCTCTTCCTCGTTGGTCACCTGGGCGATGAGCCCGCGGGCGACCAGTTCTTCATAAATTCCCATTTTGTTCTCTCCTGTATGATTATTCTTTGTTTTCCCGAATGATTTCCTCGCCCCGGGCAGCGCACCAGGCGATCAGCTCGTTGCACACGACGCCGCCTTTTTTCAGATCCTGACAGCGGATACAGCCGAACTTTTGCGTGAAATCCCCCGTCATCTGCTTTGCCAAACGGGCAATTCTCGCCTTTGCCTCTGCGTCCGTCCCGTCGGTATATGGGCAGACCAGACCAAGCGCCATCACAGCGCCGGAAACCGCACCGCAGATTTCCCCACAGCGGACGCCGCCGCCGAAGCCTCCGGATACGGCCAGAGCAGTCTTCTCCTCCATTCCGGTATAGCTGCACAGCGCAGCAAGAACGCTCTGGGCACAGTTAAAGCCGCAGCCGTGCAGACGAATCGATTCT
The DNA here is from genome assembly GCA_017428565.1 of Oscillospiraceae bacterium. Lineage (GTDB taxonomy): Bacteria > Bacillota > Clostridia > Oscillospirales > Oscillospiraceae > Limivicinus. The sequence continues at coordinate 38,514 of JAFRQP010000088.1, read as the reverse complement.
TCCTGTACGCTCATATTGGAACCCCCTTCCAAAAGTTAAGCCCCCCGTCCTTTCGGACAGAGGGCATAAAAATGCGGTACCACCTCTGGTTTGCCTCCGCCTCGCGGCGAAAGCCTTACGAAGTCTGAGACTCCCGCGCTTTATCGGGCGCACCCGTCGCGGCCTACTCACCCGAAGGCTTCAGCCACGCCGCTCCAAACGGTACTTCACGCGCTCCCCTCTCCCCCTTCCACCAAACGGGGGCTCTCTGTGCAGGAAAAGCCGCGCTACTTCTGTTTTTCCTCGCGTTTACCCGTGCATTATACTGAGTTATTCTCGATCTGTCAAGCAAAAGCGGCGCATTTCTTTGATTTCGGAGCGGGCGGCTTGACTCATCCGAACGATCATGCTAAAATTACCTCAGAAGCATAAAAGGAGGATCCCCATGCAGACAGAATTGGATTATCAGTGGGCGCGCCCCTATCTAAACGCGGATGAAACCGTCCTATGGAAAGGTCATCCGGAAAAGCTTCATTTTTTCGATCGAAACGATATCTTTTTGATTCCCTTCGGTCTTTTCTGGTGCGGTTTCGCCGGCTATTGGGAATACGGGGTCCTGAAAGCGCACGCGCCGCTGCCGTTCCCCCTTGTCGGCGGACTCATGATGCTTTTCGGACTGTTCTTCTTTTTCGGCCGTTTTCTCTTCAAAGCCCTGGCGCTGAAGAAAAGCTCCTATGTGATCACGGACAAACGCGTTCTGCTCAAGCAGGGCAAGGAAGTCAAGGTTTTGAAAAAGAACGATCTCCCGGCTCTCAGCGTGCGAAAGCACCGGGACGGGACCGGTACCATCGCCCTGGAACCGAACAGTCTGTTTATGCGAAAGCCGGGCTATGGGCTTAGCGTCCGATACGGAATGAATACCAGAGGCTTGACCGGGCTCTCAAGCGAACTGCACGGAATCCCGGAGCCGGAGCGGGTGCTCCGCCTGCTGCAGTCCGACTCGGAATGGCAATAAAACACCGGGTCTGCAGGGACACAGTCCTGCAGACCCGGTGTTTTCACATTGCTTTAAATCTCTCAGCCGCTTCCAGCTGCTCCTCGGCGCTGGCCAGGGTGGTGATGGTGATGTTGTCACCGCCGTGCAGCCGCGCAAGCTCCATGCGGCGCCCCTCCCGATCCAGGCGGCTGACCTCCGTGAAGGTACGCCCATCCCGCTCTTTTTTCTCGATCAGATAGTGACTGTCCGCCATGGCGGCGATCTGAGGCAGATGGGTCACGCACAGCACCTGCTTGCCCTTGGAAACGGAATAGAGCTTCTCCCCCACCCGCTGGGCAGCGATGCCGGAAACGCCGGAGTCGATCTCGTCAAAGATCAGGCTGGAAACCGGGTCGTGCTCGGCGAAGACGTTCTTCATGGCCAGCATGATGCGGCTCAGCTCGCCGCCGGAGGCGATGCGGCTGATACGGCCCAAATCCTCGCCGGCGTTGGCGGACATGAGAAAGCGGAGCTGATCGGCGCCGTTCGCGTCAAAGCCGGGATCGCCGCCCAGCTCCTGCAGATCCACCGCAAAGCGAACCGAGGGCATGTTCAGCTCCCGCAGCTCCCGGACGATGCGCTGCTCCAGATCCTTCGCGGCTGCCATACGGCGCTCCCGCAGCGCGAGAGCGGCCTTTCTGCACTGCTTTTTCTGCGCCTCCAGCTCCCGCTGGAGCTTTGCGCTGCGCTCCTCCGCATACTCGATGCTGTCAAGCTTCTCCCGGCACTCCTCCAGATAGGCGACCAGCGCCTCCTCGTCCCTGGAATACTTGCGCTCCAGCTTATTGAGCAGGGAGATCCGCTCCTCCAGCCGGTCATACTCCTCGGGTGAGAAGTCCAGACTCCCGCGGAAATCCCGCAGGGTCTCGGCGGCGTCGGAAAGGGCAAAGGCGGCCTCATGGATGCGGTTTTGGGCCTCTTCCAGCTCCGGCACCAGCGCGGCCGCCCGGGAGGCGTAGTATTCCGCGTTCTGGGCCATGGAGGCAGCGTTGTCCTCGTCGCCGTAGAGCAGGCGGATGGCCTCGTCAAGGGCCTCGGTCAGTTTCTCGGAATTGCGCAGCAGGTCCCGGCGGGAAATCAGGCTTTCCTTCTCCCCCACTTTGAGCTCCGCGCGCTCCAGCTCTGCGATCTGATAGCGCAGGCTCTCGCTGAGCCGCTCCTTCTCCACCTCGTCCATGGTGAGCTGCTCCAGCTCCCGGCGCAGGCTCCGATAGCGGGCATACTGCTCCCGATAGGCGCCAAGCTCCCCGTCCAGACAGCCGAAGCTGTCCAGATAGGCCATGTGCCGCCGCTCATCCATGAGCTGGCGGCCATCGTTTTGCCCGTGGATATCCACCAGAAGCGCCGCAAGATCCTTCAGCTGGCTCGCCGTGACCGGCGTGCCGCAGACCCGGCAGCTGCTCTTCCCGTCGGAGAGGATGCGGCGCTGCAGGATCAGCTCGTCCTCAGCGTCGATCTCGTTTTCCTGCAGCCAGGCTTCCGCGCAGGAGCTGTCAAACACCGCCGTGACCTGAGCCTTCTCCGCCCCGCGGCGCACCAGATCCCGGCTGACCCGCTCGCCCAAAACGGCGCCGATGGCGTCGATGACGATGGATTTGCCCGCGCCGGTCTCGCCGGTCAGCACATTCAGCCCAGGGTCAAAGCGGATATCGGCCCGCTCGATCACCGCAATATTCTCGATGTGCAGTTCGTTGAGCATGTCTCCGCCTCGCTTCTGCTTCAGGTCAATTTCTCGTATGCGATATCGTAAAAGCTCTTGAGCCCCAGATCGGCCATCAGCGTTTGGTGTTCGGACCGGCGCACCAGCACACGGTCTCCGCCGGCCAGGTCCGCCACCGAATTGCCGTCGATGGCCAGGTAGGCCCGGCGGCCGTGCAGCCGCTCCGCCGTGACCTGGACCACTCTCTGCGCGTCCAGCACGAAGGATCTCGCGCCCATCACATGGGGGCAGATGGGGCTGATGATGATATTTTCCGCCTCCGGCTCCACAATGGGACCGCCGGCGGACATGGAATAGCCGGTGGAACCGGTGGGCGTGGAGAGGATGATCCCGTCGCCGGAGATCTGGGAAACCCGGTCGCCGTTGCAGGTCGTGGTCATGCCGATGCAGTCGCCGTAGCCGTGGAGCACCACGTCGTTTAGGGCGTGATCCACGCAGAGAAGCTTATCGCCCCGCCAAAGCTGGGCCTCCAGCATCATGCGGCGGGAGATCCGGTACTCTCCCCGAGCGGCCTTGACCACAAGGGGCAGATCCTCCGGCTCCAGATTGGCCATAAAGCCCTTGGTGCCCAGATTGATGCCCAGCATGGGCACCTCCACCGAGCGCAGATTCCGTACCACGGAAAGGATCGTCCCGTCGCCGCCGATGACGACGGCAAGAGCGCAGTCCTTTTTCACCTCTTCCAGCTTCCGATACCGCAGATCCGAGGGCAGCGCCTCAGGCTCGTCCTCCGCAAAAACAGGACAGACGACGGAGTCATAACCCGCCTCAGACAGGAGCCGGATGCAGTCCCTGGTGAACTTCAAGTCCAGATCCCGAAAAGGATTGGGACAAATCGCGATCATAGGATCTCCTCCTCTACAGGGCCTCGTGGGAGGCTTTGACGACGGCTGATACGTCGATCTCAGCCGGGGGATAGTCCCCGTTTTTCAAGTGGCAGATGTATTCAATATTCCCTTCGGGGCCTTTGACGGGAGAATAATCCAGCCCCAGCACGGAAAAGCCGATGGTCGGCGCGAAATCCAGGATGCCGCGGACCACTTCCTCGTGCACGGCGGGATCCCGCACCACCCCCTTCTTGCCGACCTCGTCCCGACCGGCCTCAAACTGGGGCTTGATGAGACAGATATAGTCGGCCCCGGGCTTCAGCAGCTCCTTCACTGCGGGAAGCACCAGCCGGATGGAGATGAAGGACACGTCCATCACCGCCAGGTCCAAAAGCTCAGGGATCTGCTCGCGGGTGATATAGCGTAGGTTAGTGCGCTCCAGGTTCACAACTCTGGGATCGGTGCGAAGCTTCCAGGCAAGCTGCCCATAGCCCACGTCCACCGCGTAGACCTTGGCGGCGCCGTGCTGCAGCAGCACGTCCGTAAAGCCACCGGTAGATGCGCCGCAGTCGATGCAGGTCTTCCCCGCCGGGTCCACCGGAAATACCTTCAGCGCCTTGTCCAGCTTAAAGCCGCCGCGGCTCACAAAGGGGATCGCCTCGCCGCGCACCTCGATTTTCGCCTCGGGATCAACGGGCATGCCGGGCTTGTCCGCCTTCTGACCGTTCACATAGACCAGCCCGCTCATGATGGTGGTCTTGGCGCGCTCCCGGCTTTCGGTATAGCCAAGATCAAAAATCAGCTGATCCAGTCTGACTTTTTTCATGCTTCGCCCTCATGTTGAGAAACAAGATCCAGGGCAGAGGCCGCGATGGAGGCGGCGTCCAGCGAATAATTCGGCAGCAGCTCCTCCCGTTTGCCGTGAGGAACAACGCCCTCGCCCAGATTCAGCAGCCTTGCCGCCTTCAGTTCGATCCCCCGCTCCGCCGCCTGGCGAAGCAGCAGCTCGCCCAGACAGCCGAGAGCGCAGACCTCCTCCGCCGCCAGCAGCCGTCCCGTCTTCTGAAGAGAGCGCAGGGCCACAGGAAGCGGCCGGGAGGAAATGCGGTTGACTTTCACCAGCTCCGCGGAAACGCCCTGCTCTTCCATCAGCTTTGCCGCCGCCAGAGCCTCGTTGACCATCGTGCCGCAGCAGAGAAGCGTCACATCCGTTCCTTCGCGCAGAAGCTGCTCGTCCTCACAGCAGGAGTCCCGATACACGCCCTCTCCCCCGCGGGGATAGCGGACGGCAACCGGGCCGTCCAGCTCGAAGAGCGCCCGCTGCAGCTGATCGTGCAGCTCCGCAAAAGAGGCGGGACAGAGGATCTGCATGCCGGGGACGGTCTGCAGATAGGCAAGATCAAAAACCCCGTTGTGGGTCTCCCCGTCGCTGCCGACGATGCCGGCGCGATCGACACAAAAGACAACGTGCAGACCGAGGAGGGACACGTCGTGGATCATCATGTCAAAGCTCCGCTGCAGGAAGCTGGAATACACGGCGAAAACCGGGATCATCCCCTGTTTGGCGAGCCCCGCAGCAAAGGCGGTCGCATGCCCCTCGGCGATGCCGGCGTCCACAAAGCGCTTGGGAAACTGAACGGCAAAGCGGTCCAGCCCGGTGCCGGAGGCCATGGCGGCGGTGATGGCCACGATCTTCTTGCTGCCGGCCGCAAATTCGCAGATACTCTCCCCGAAAACGTCGGAGAAAGACTTGCAGCTGCATTTCAGCTCCCCCGTCGCAGGATCAAAGGGGCCGACGCCATGATACAGCTCCGGGTGCTCCTCCGCGTATCCGCAGCCCTTTCCCTTCTTGGTCAGCACATGCACCAGAACGGGCCGCTTCATCTCCTTGGCCCAGCGCAGCACGCATTCCAACTGCTTCACGTCGTGCCCGTCCACCGGGCCCATGTAATCCAGGCCGATGGCGCTGAGCATATTGTCCGGAAGCACACGGGATTTGACCCACTCCTTGATGTTGTGATTCATCTGGTAAACCGGCGGGATCCGGGTAAATACGTCCCGATACCAGCGCTTGAAGCTGAAATAGCCCGGGCGGACCCGCATGCGCTGCAGAAGGCTCGCCATACCGCCCACGTTGGGGTCGATGGACATATTGTTGTCGTTGAGAACGATCACCATCGCCTCGCCGCTGGCCGCGGCGGCGGTCAAACCCTCATAGGCAAGGCCGCCGGTCAGAGCGCCGTCGCCGATGACGGCGACCACGTCATACTCCTGGTGCTGCAGCGTCCTCGCCTTGGCCATCCCCAGGGCGACGGAAACGGAGTTGGACGCGTGTCCGGCGATAAAGGCGTCGTCCTCCGCTTCTCTGGGCTTGGGAAAGCCCGACAGCCCTCCGTATTGCCGGAGGGTGGAAAAGCGATCTCTTCTTCCTGTCAGGATCTTATGGATATAGCTCTGATGACCCACGTCAAAAACCAGGCGATCCTTTTCTGTGTCGTAGACCCGATGCAGCGCAACGGTCAGCTCCACGGCGCCCAGATTGGACGCAAAATGCCCGCCGGTTTTCGAAACGCTCTTCACCAGGAAGCTGCGAAGCTCCCCGCACAGGGGCTCCAGCTCCTCCTCAGAGAGCTTCTTGACGTCAGCAGAGCTGTTGATTTTCTCTAAAATGCTCAAAACGAACCTCAATTCATCTGTATCTCAGCTTCTTCTCCGTGCAAGAGAATCCGCCAGAGAGCAGAGCAGCGAAGTGCCCTGAAACGCTTCCTGCAGCGCGGTCTTTGCCGCAGCCGTCAGCCTGTCGATCAGCTCGACGCACTTCTCCGCCCCATACAGAGCCATATATGTATTTTTCTGCTCTTCCCGGTCAGAGCCGATGGGTTTCCCCAGCTCAGCCTCGGTGCTGAGCACATCCAGCATATCGTCCCGGATCTGGAACGCGGCGCCGAGCGCCGCACCGTAGCGGGAAGCGGCTTCCTCCTGCTCTTCGCTCCCTCCCGCGGCGGCAACGCCCATCAGGCAGGCCGCGGTAAGCAGCGCACCAGTCTTGCGGGAATTGATCTCGTCCAGCTCGGAAGCGGAAAGGGTCTTCCCCTCGCCAAGCATATCCAGAAATTGCCCGCCGCACATCCCGTCAAGGCCCACGGCGTTGGCCAGGTGCATGGCGCAGCGGGCGCGGCGATCGGCGGGAAGCTCGGATCGCAGGATGGCGCCGAAGGCCTCCGCCTGCAGAGCGTCGCCCGCGAGAGTCGCGGTGCACTCGCCGTAAACCACATGGTTGGTGGGCATGCCGCGGCGCAGAGAGTCGTTATCCATGCAGGGCAGATCGTCGTGGATCAGGCTGTAGGTATGCAGCATCTCGATGGCGCAGGCCACGGGCAGCGCCGCCTCGGGGTCTCCGCCGCTGATCCTGCAGAACTCCAGCACCAGCATGGGGCGGATCCGTTTTCCTCCCGCCAGGAGGCTGTAACGCATAGCCTCCGCCAGGCCCTTGACCGGATAGTCCTCCTCGGTCAGAAAGCAGCGGGACAGGGCGATGTCAACCAATTTTTTGTATTCTTTCTCCGTCATACTCAGTCCTCGTCCACAAAGGGGAGCTCTTCCGGCACCCGGTCCGGCCCCTTGCGGAGCTTGACCACCTTCTGTTCCGCCTCCTCCAGCATGGCGCTGCAGGAGGAAAGGAGCCCGGTCCCCTCCTCAAAGAGAGAGATCGACTCGCTCAGCGGAAGGTCGCCCTTTTCCAAGTGGCGCACGATCTCATCCAGACGAGCAAGCGACTGTTCAAAGCTAAGCTTCTCCGCCATATCAGACTTCTCCTTCCTGAATCTGCTCGACCCGGCAATCCGCCAGACCGTCCTGAAATCGGACCCGGACCCGATCCCCCGGGTTCAGATCCCGCACGCTTCTCAGCACTCTCCCCTCCGCGTCGGAGGCGAGGGCATAACCCCGGGAGAGGACGCGCAGCGGGCTCATGGCGTCCAGCGCGGCGGCAAGCTTCACAAAGCGCTGACGCTTTACCGCAAGCTGCCGTTCCCCGGAGGAAAGAAGCCTGTCTCGCATCCGGTCCAGATCCATGCGTCTGCTGTCCAAAAAGGCCGAGGGCTCTGTCAGCACCCGTTTGCCACGCAGCGCGTCCAGGCGCTGGGAGGCGGCATGCAGGCTTTTTTCCATGGCCTGGCGGGAACGGATGCCATAGCTGTTCAGCGTCTCCTGCATCTCATGCCAGTCCGGAACGGCGATCTCCGCCGCGTTGGACGGGGTTGACGCCCGGCGGTCCGCAACATAGTCGGAGATACAAGCATCCGGCTCATGCCCCACGGCGGAAATCACAGGGATCCGGGAGGCGTAGATGGCGCGGGCCACCCGCTCGTCATTGAAGGCCCAGAGATCCTCCAGCGAGCCGCCGCCCCGCCCGGTGATGATCAGATCCGCCACCTCAAACTCATTGGCGTAGCGGATGGCTCCGGCGATCTCCGGCGGAGCCTCCACCCCCTGGACCCGGACCGGCAGCACAATCACCTTGCTCATGGGCCAGCGTCGCCCCAGGATCCGGATCATGTCGTGCACGGCGGCACCGGCGGAGGAGGTGATGATGGCGATGCGGCGCGGAAGAAAGGGCAGCGGCTTTTTGTGAGCCGGGTCAAAAAGCCCCTCCGCGGAGAGCTTGGCCTTCAGCTGCTCAAAGGCCACCTGCAGATCCCCCATACCCTCCGGCATCAGAGACGTGCAGATGAGCTGATAGGCTCCGTCCCGCAGATAGACCTCGACCCGGCCGCAGGCGGTGACGCCCATGCCGTTTTCCGGCCGATAGCGCAGCTTGGAGGCGCTGCCCCGGAACATCACGCACTTCAGGCTGCTCTCCTGATCCTTCAGCGTGAAATAGTGGTGCCCGGACGGGTAGATCTTATAGTTGGATAGTTCCCCGCGGACGCTGATATTCATGAGCAAAGGATCCGTTGCCAGCAGATCCTTTACATAGGAATTCAGCTCCGTGACGGTGAGCGTCCGGCTTTCCATCTCTCAGTCCGCAGGCTGCGCGGGAAACTCTCCCCGCATGAAGCCGCCCAGGACCCCGTTCACGAAAGCGACCGTATCCGGATCGTCATAGTTTTTGTCCAGCTCCACCGCTTCGTTGATGGCCGCGGCATTGGGAATATCCTCCATATACAGGATCTCGCAAATGGCGCAGCGCATCACAGCCAGGGCGGTCCTGGAGATCCGCTCCAGCTTCCAGCCTTTGGCATAGCGCTCGATAAAGCCGTCGATCTCGCTGCGGTTCTCCGCAGTCAGACGGGTCAACCGACGGATATACTCCATCTGCTGCTCGTCCGGGTATTCGGCAAAGAGCTCCTGCTCGGAAACAAGGCTGCCGTAGTGCTCCGGATCAAAAAATGAATCCAAAAGCGCGTCCGGCTCCAGTCCGGCGGACGCGGCGGCAAAGCTGAGCTGAATGGCAAGCTCTCGGGCGGCGGTTCTTTTCATAGCCGTTCTCCTTCTCGTCGGATTAAAAGGCGATGCCGGTCACGTGGACGTTGACCTCCACGTTCTCAAGCCCGGTGGTCATCTGAACGGTGCTGAGGACCTTGTCCTGCACGTTCTGCGCGACCTTGACGATATTGCTGCCGTAGGAAATGGTGATGATGGTGTCCACCACGATCTTCCCCTCAACAAACTGAACCTTCACGCCCTTTGTCAGCGTGCGGATCCCGATCAGATCCGAGATCTCAGCGCCGGCGGTGTTGGAAAGGCCGGCGACGCCCTCTACTTCCAGAATGGCGTTGTGCACCATACCGGCAATCACGTCTTCGGAAATGTTGATGCTGCCGTTGGCTTCTTTACAAGTAATATAGCTTTCGCCCATGTTCGTTCCTCCTGAACCTGCATGCGGGGACGCAGAGGACGTACTGCCGGCCCCCGCCTCCATCTGCACAAACGAATTCATTGTATTTTATCACAATCTTTCCGAAAAAGGAAGAGCAAAGTGAAAAAGCTTTCCAAAACGGCAAACAGGATCCGCCTTTTCCGGCAGATCCTGTTTGCTGTGCCTATGTGTTTTTACCCGCGGACTTCTATGATGCTCAGTTGGGAGGCCTCAAATTCCGTCTCCCGACAGATGATGTCCGTAATACGGGCCACCGCCTCCTCGCTCAGGCCCTCCTCGGGCGCCGGGACCGCCACCGTGATGGTATTGTTTCCGATGTACACCACACAATCCGCAAAGTCCTTGGCGATCAGGAGATTTTCGATCTGCGCCTCACGCATGGAGCAGGCAGCCATGGTGCTGATGGCATTCATGGCGCTGTCGATGGTCTCCTGCGAAGCGGTCTCCGCTGTGGCGGCCGTCTGGAGCAGCTCCAGCGCCTCGTCCCGCGACATCTGTCTGGTCAGCCGTGCCTCCGCAAAATATGCGGAAGCCCCGGTGGCCACCGTCTCGGCATAGGCCGCGTCCGCGCTGGCCCGCGCCTCGTCCATGACCTGCACCATTTCCGCGTCCGGTTTTCCCCACCTCTGGTTGTAGGACCAGTTCAGCGAGACAGCCGCGCACACGAAGAGCAGCACGGCGATCATGGTGATATTTCTTTTCCTGTTTTTCATGTTGACATTCCTCCCTAACTGTTTTCCGCCATTTTCAATACCGTGATCTTATCCGATCCAAAGCCAGTATATGAGCCAACCGCTCGTATAATATCCAGGCGCACTCTGGGATTCTCTGCGCCGCGGCAAATCACCACCACTCCGGAATCCGAGATCAGAACCCGCGTCTCGCCGATCCCCTCGGTGCAGGAGAGCAGCTCCTGCAGCCGAAGGTCCGGCTCGTCAGGCTCAGAGCGCTTCGCGCTCCCCGAGGGCAGCAGCATAAACAGCAGCCCGATCAGCAGGATCAGCAGCGGATATTTGAACTTTTCCAGCTTTGCAAAGGCTTTTTCCTTCTCATCCATCGCCTGTCCACTCCTGCCTCGCCCTGGGGATCCCGAGATCCGCCTGGATCCGCTCCCCCAGGAGCTGCCGCGCCTCTTTCTCCGCTGTCCCGTACAGCTTCACGGAATACGGCACCCACAGGCCCTCCACGCTCCATTCTGCCAGCACCTCCGCCGACTGCAGCGGGATCCCCTGCTGCCGCGCTGTATCCAGAATATATGCGGCGTATTCCCGCTCTATGACCATCCGGTCAAGCGCGTCCCGCGTCTCCGTCGCCCGGACAAGAAAAGCCTGCTCCCTCTCCCGGTTCAGCGAAAGCTCCAGCGCATAGACGTCAAGATCCAGCCCGCGGATCCCGTCTGCCACGCAGGCCAGGATCACCACCGAACACACAAAGGACATGGCCCTGCGGGCGCTCCCCTCCGGCGTCAGCCGATACAGCAGCCCGCAAAAAACAGAGATCGCGCAGAGTTCCCGAATTCCGCTTTCCATTAACCATTCACCATTTTGATCCCGGACATGATGGAGAAAAACAGCATCGTCCCATAACAGCCCACCAGGCCCAGCAGCATTCCGAAGGCTGTCCCCATGTTCCCAAGCAGCTGGGAATATCGCCCGCTGCCGGCCAGCTCCGATACCGCGGCGGAGGCTTTGAACAGCAGCATTTTCGCAGCCAGCAGCGCAAAGGATCCGGCGCACAGGGCGCAGACCGCGACGAGGCAGAAGACGCCGGCAGAGTTTTTGATAAGTCCGGCGGCAGAGAGGATCGCCCCCGCGGAGTCGGAGAGGATGCCGCCCACGACGGGAAGGGCGGTGGAGATCACCGTTCTGGTGGTTTTGACAGCCAGCGCGTCCGCGCTGCCGCTGATCACGCCGGAGAGAGAAATATAGACGCAAAAGAGACTGGTCAGCAAGGTCATGGCAGTCACGGCGCACCATTTTGTCACCCGGATGGCCGTTTTCAGCATGGCGTTTTCAAAGACGCTGTTGGTTACCGACACGGCCAAAAACGCATAGATGACCGGCAGGATCAGCTTTTGCGAGAGGCTTATAAACACATTCATCGCAAAGCAGACCGCGGCGTACTTGACAGAGGCGGACACAGTCGCGCCGCAGGCCGCGACAGCGGTGTAAAAGGCGGGCAGCGCCGCCTGCGCGTAGAGCGTCAAGCGCTCAAGCGTCTCCGTGGCATGGACGATCACGCTGTCCACGCTGCCGGAAAGCAGCAGGGACGCCGTGCAGCAGGCGGCAAGCTCCATGGTCTCCGAGAGTCTCGGACTGGGGCAGAAGGCGGAGCAGAGACTGCAAAGGAACCCCACGGCGAGCAGACTCACCGCAAAGCCCAGCTCCGCGGAAAGGCTTTCCCGGAACGAATCCACCACTCTGGTCCAGAGTCGGGAAACGGCTCCGCGGCTGTCATAGCTGCCGTCCAGACGAAGCTCGCCGCTGACTTCCCGCTCCTCCTCGTCCAGCGCCTGCTCCACCTGTTCAAAGCCCTCGACCGGAAGGGCTTCCCCGCCCGGCTCTCCTGAGAGTGCAGGCTCCGCGAAAAGCGGCAGCAGCAAAAGGAGCAAAAGGAGCTTTCTCATACCAGTTCTCCGATCATCTTCAGTATGCTCAGCAGCAGCGGCATCACCGTGCTCAACGCACAGGCCGTCCCTGCCATCTCAACGGCGGCGCAAACCGCGTTCTGTCCGGAATCCCGGCACATCTCCGCGGCAAACTTCGCCACAACGGAAATGGCAAGACATTTCACAAGGGGCGTGAGCAGCAGCTCTCCCTTCTCCCCCAGCATCCGGCGTACCTGGTCCCGAAGCGCCTGAAAGCCGTTGACCACGCCGAGCGACGCCGCCAAAATGCACAGGGCCGTGATCGCGGCCAGCATCAGCGCGGTTTCCGGATTGTGCCTGCGGATCAAAAGGGCGATCGCCGCGCTCAAAAGAGAGGCTGCCGCCGCCTTCAGCATCAGCTCCATGGCTAAAAATCAAACAGGTTTTTGATCAGCGAAAACAGCTCGCTGATCTTTTGCACCACCATCATCAGCACCACGACCAGCGCTGTGATCGTGGTCATCAGCGCCTGCTCCTCCCGTCCCGAGCGCTGCAGCAGGATATTCAGAACCGCAACCAGGATCCCCACGGCGGCAATCTTGAAAATGAGATCTACATCCATAGCATCTTCCTAAAGCAGTAGTATCGCAAGGAAGGCCCCCGCCGCGGCGCTCAGCCCCAGCCAGAGCCGGCGCTCCGCCGGGAAGGCTTGCTCCGCTCCATTCCTCCGCTCCTCCAAAAAGGCGCGGCAGGCATGAAGCGCCAGAAGCTGCGCGGAAAGCTCGTATCGGCCGAGAGAGTGGCCTAGTCGGTTCAGCTCGTCCCGCTCCTGCGGCAGAAGCTGTACGCAAGTCCGGCTGACCGCCGTTGTCCAGAGTTGGGCAAAGCTCGCCTCGCCAAGCCGGGAAAACTGCGCTTCCAACTCGTAAAGCAGCGCCCTTCCCATTCCATCCGCACGCCGCGCCGCGTTTGACACCGCCTCCGGCAAAGGCGCTTCGTGAAGCTCCAGCTCCGCACAGAGCAGCGCCAGCATACCCTCGATCTGCCGCAGCGCGGCGATGCGGGATCGCTTCTCGCGAAGCGCGCAGATCCCGAAAGAAAAGCCCCCTGCGACAAGCAGCAGCGCTCCCAAGGCTCTCATGAGCCGAGCCGCTCCAGGGTGTAGCGTCTCTCTCCCCCGCTGCGGCGGATGAGCAGGCAGGCGGAGAATACCTTCTGCTCCAGCAATTGCCGGTATACCGGCCTTTGCCGCAGCTCCTCCATGCCGGCTGCGTGGGCGCTCGCCAAAATCCCCACACCGCAGCCCCGCGCCTGCAGAACCGCCTCCGCGTCGGAAGGTCTTGTGATCTCGTCCATGGCGAGGATCTGCGGATTCATGCCCCGCAGCAGCATCGTCATCCCCACCCGCTTGTCTACGCCGGTCAGCACATCGCTGCAGCGGCCCAGGTCAAAGCCCGGGCCGGAAGCATCCATCGCCGCAAGCTCGTTTCGCTCGTCCACCACGCCGATCCGCAGCCCACTGTCGGCCAGGACGCGGATCAGCTCCCGCAGAGCCGTGGTCTTTCCGTCCCCCGGACGGCCGATGATCAGCGTGTTGGGAACCCCATCCCGCAGCAGCCGCGCCGCGGCTTCGTCACAAATGCCCCTGCAGGCCCTTGGGATTCGGATGGCGAGTGAGGATATCCTGCGAAAGCCGCTGATTGCGCCGTTTTGCAGCGAGGCTGACCCGCAAACGCCGATCCGTATGCCCCGATAGCTGAGATAGCCCTGGGAAAGCGATGCTGCCGCGGCGTGCATGGAGGCCCCCGTGGCTTTTTCCAGAATGCGCTGCAGCTGCTCTTCCTCCACCGGGCTTGTTCGAAAGGATTGCTCCTTCCCTCCGATCAGATAGCTGGGCGCCTTTCCGCATCGCAGCCGGATCTCCTCCGTTCCAAGGGGTAAACGCTGCTCGCAGGCTTGTCTCCACGCAGCGGGAAGCAGCTCCTCCGCGATCTGCAATTGATCCATGCCGTCCACCTCGGCACAATGTATGACCCGGATGAAGAAATATTCTTGAAACTTATCCGGAAGTATGCTAAGATACAAAAAGATTTTGAAAAAAAGGGAGGAATCCCCTATGGAAACCAGTATGAAAATCATGGTAAGCGGCGCTCTTGTTCTGGGCGGCTTTTTGTGGAGCTATCTCTTTATCCGTCAGCTCCTGTTCAACGTCAGGATCGGCCACCCCATGATCGCGAAAATGAACAAGCTGCAGCCGGGAATGATCGCTCCCGGCGCAACGAAATACACGGTCATTTCCGATATCGTCAATCTTGTCGTTGCCGGAGTGGCTCTCTTTCTCATCATCCACTTCTGCCCGCTCTATTTGATCCTGTCCTTCGCCGGCGGCGCGCTCTTCGCCTTTATCGTCCTGCTCTTCCGGATAAAGCCCAGCAACAAGCAGAGCTTCGATCTGTTCAGCACCGCCTACTATCGCTTTATCCCCGACGATGAGCTGCGCACCATCGTGTACAACAAGGATTACGGCAAGGTCAAGGCCCGTCTGAAGAAAATGGGCGTCAAGGACACCTTCATCCCCCAATTCAAATGATCCGATCCGACAAAAAACGGCTTCCCGTTTGGGAAGCCGTTTTTTTGTCGGATTGTTCAAAGGTCCGGCCAGGGCTGGAGCGATCCCCGCTTAACCAGAAAGGCATGCTCGGCAATGCGGGCGAGAGGCGTGTCCGCAAGGGAATCGGAATAGAAGTTCTCAATGCAGGCATCCGGAACTTCCCGATTCAGGCGGCGGACCTTCTCCTCATCATGGCAGTTCAAACCGTGGATCTTTCCGGTATAGCGATCCATAGGCGTGGCGATCAGGCGCACGCCAAGCTCCTCGCAGATGGGCGAGAGCAGGAATTCCGGAGAGGCGGAGAGGATCAGGTCGTCATCCCGACGTTGACGCAGATACCAGTCCTGCAGACGATCCCGATGCTCCTCCCAAAAGTCTGAAACGATCTGATCCACGTTGTCGAGGAGAGGCAGGAAGGAGAAGGTCGCCTCCTTCAAGGTCTTGGTGTCGGCCCGCTTCAGCATAAGCAGCAGCGCCGCAAACGCCGCAGGACGCAGTGCGCGGAGGACCGCCCGCGGATAATGCCGCAGGCAGTACATTACAAAACAATAGGAACTGTCGGGATAGAAGATCGTTTGGTCGAAATCATAGGCGTTCATGGGCATGAGCTCCTTTTATTCCAGGCCAAAAGCGCGCAGACTGTTCAACAGCGCAAGAGCGGAGGCAAGGGTGCTGATAGCAGCCGCCGCGGGAATGGAAAGGACCCCGGGCACGGCCAAAAGGATCAAGAGCACCTTTACGCCCGTAAGCAGCCCCAGATTCTCCCACTGGATCAGCCGGAGGGAACGGGAAATGCGCATGGCGGTGGGGAGCAGACCGATCTCGTCGTCCAGCAGCAGGATATCCGCCGCGTCCGCCTCTTTCCAGGCCTGCAGCGCGTCAATGGCGATGCCCACATCCGCGCACTCCAGCATGGGCACGTCGTTGATCCCGTCGCCCACAAAGCCGACGCTGGTCCCCTTCCCTTTTCCGGAGATCAGGTATTCGATGGCGGAAACCTTCGCTTTCGGAGACAGCTCCGAGCGCATCAGATCAAAGCCCAGAGAGGAGGCCAGGGGGCGGGAGGTGGAAAGCACGTCGCCCGTCAGCATGACCATCTGATCCACGCCCATGCTGCGCAGCGCCTCAATGGCGTCAAAGGCGCCGTCCCGGGTCTTGTCCGAGAGCAGGATATGGCCCCAATACCGGTTTTCCACGGCAACGTGAATGGCTGTGCCGGCGCGGACGGGCACCTGATAGGAAATGCCGTGTTCCTCCAAAAGGGCGGCGTTGCCCGCATAGACGTGACGTCCCTCGATAAAGGCGCTGACGCCGCGGCCGGGGATCTCCTCGACCTGCATGACGCCCTCCCCGATCTCCGGCGTCCAGCCGGCGGCGCCCTTCAGCAGCAGCGCAATGGGATGCCTGGAGAAGCTCTCCGCCGCAGCGGCGACGGACAAAAGATCTTCCTTGCTGACGCCGTTCGTGTACAAGCCCGTGATTTCAAAGCGGCCCTCGGTAATGGTACCGGTCTTGCCGAAAACCATGGTCTTCACGCCGGACAGGATCTCAAAGCAGTCGTGCCCCTTGCTCAGGATGCCGTTGACAAGACCGCTCAGCTCGCCGCCGAAGCAGGCAAGCGGAATGGAGATGGCGATAGTGCTGGGGTTGGCAAGCAGCAGGAAGATCACGCCGCAGCGGACCCAGCGATGCCACTGGCCCGAGATCAGCGAGGGGATCAGGATCAGCAAAAAAGCAAGCACCGCAAGCAGCGGCCCGCAGAGGCTGGAAATGCGAACGGCAAAACGCTCCGGCGTGGACTCGTAGCGGGCGGACTGCTCTACCTCTTTCAGAAGGCTGGCAGCGGCGGAATCCCCAAAACTCCTGCTCACCAGGACCGTGATCCGCCCGCCGCAGTTGACCGAGCCGGAATAGACCTCTTCCCCGGGGCCGCAGCTGCGGGGGGCGTGGTTCCCGGTCAGGGCAAAGAGATCCAGCTCCGTCACACCGGAGACGATGGTCCCGTCCAGGGGGATCGTCTCATGATGCTCCACCACGATGGTCTGCCCCGGGTTCACATTCTCCGGCGCAAGCTCCATGCTGCTCTCTCCGATCAGGACGCGGGCCTTTTCCGGCAGATTGTCCCGCAGCATGTCAAGCCCCGAGTCTCCGCGGGCCAGAGCATAGCCCTCCAGGATCTGCATGAGCCGGTACAGGATGGCGCCCATGGCTCCGGCGGCCTCTTCCCCGATGCAGAAAGCGGCCAGCACGCCGATCAGCGCCAGCAGATCTTCGTCCGGAAGCTTGTGCGCCAGCACACGCTCCAGCAGGTTGAGCACCAGGGGAAGCAGTGCGAGCAAGGCAGAAAAACCGAACACGGCCAGCGAGGCCCAGCGCGGCAGCGGAAACAGAAGACCGGCGATGAACAGCAGCGTCGCCGCCAGGGTCAAAATCATCTCCTGCGCGGAGAAGATGCGCTGGTATTTCTTTCTGCGAACCGATTTATTCTCTTTTGGAAACAGCGTGGGCAGCGCTTTGAGACGCAGCTTCGGCAGGACGATCTTCTTTTTCTTGCTAGGCGCAAAATGCCTCGCCATATCTTTCACTCCCGTAATGGATCGCGGATCCATCTTATACTCAAGTATTGTACCTTCTTTTCTCAGACAGGTAAAGACAAAAATTGCATATTTCTTTTGGAATATCTCTCAATCAATCGCAAATGATAAGCACGGGCAAAAACCCAAATCGATCAAAAGGAGATGGAAATCATGTCTACCAATTCCAGCAATCATCTTGTGAACCCCGCTGCCCGCGAGGCCATGGACAAGTTCAAGATGGAGGCGGCTTCTCAGGTTGGCGTCAACCTGAAGAACGGCTATAACGGCGAGCTTACCAGCCGCCAGGCCGGCTCTGTCGGCGGCCAGATGGTCAAGAAAATGATCGAGGCCTACGAAAACGGCATGAAGTAAGCCGCAGGATAACGGCAGGATTGCAGGAGAGCGTTCGCTTTCCTGCAATTTTCATGTCCGGTCCCCGTCCTTTTCCTCCTCCGGCAGCTCCGCCCTGCGCGCCGTGTACTGGGCCTGCCAGTCCTGAAAGCGCTTCATCAGCCAGCCGGACAGGCTCAGCTGAGTGATCTCGTCGTAGTGCTCGCCCAGGATCGCCCGCTTGGGGAGGTCGGTGATCGTCCGCTTTGTGACGCTGCTGGCCTTGAAGAGCGAGGCCAGAATGCTCTCAAAACTCGCCGCGCCGCCGCTCTCGATATCCTCCAGGGTCTCCGCTCCGTCGGCAGACAGGGCCGCGAAAAGCTCCTGCACGAAGACCGCCCGGTCCTCCTGGCTGATGCCGCCGATCCAGCGGGAAAGGGTCTCGTTGATCCAGCGGCTGCGGGGACTCTCCTCCTGCGCAAGGGCCAGCTTTCCGTGATCGATGCCCCAGGTATCCAGACTGTGCTGCACAAAGCCCCCGGCCGTGGAAGATACGATCCTGCTGTCGCTGATTTCGGGCTCAAAGAGATTACCAACCACAGAAAAGGTGGGTATGATCCGGGTCGTCTTCGGGTCGATGCGGCCGATACAGTCGGTCTCCATCACTTCGGGACAAAGGCCGGGACTGTCCAACAGATAGAGGCGATGCACCCGATCCCATTGCCGGGCGGGCAGCTCGCAGGCGGCATAGAGGGCAAGATTGCCTCCCTTGGAGTGGCCGCCGATATAATAGCTTCCGTCCTCTTCGATCACTCGTTGCGCATAGGCGCGGGCCAGGTCCTGGGCCTCGGTGATGGTAAAGCTGATCATAAAATCCTCTTTCCATCCGGCCAGGGAACCGTCCGTGCCCCGGAAAGCGAGGAAAGAGAAGTCCTCCCCGTGGAAAGTGAGAGCGGCAAACTGCAGCGGAGGCTCTGCCCGCCGCAGATCCACATAATCGCTCATCCGCAGATCGCCGAAGCGGCGGGAGCGGGCGGCAGCCTCCAGGATCCCCCGAAAGCCACGGTCCCGGCCCACCAGCATGACGCGCAGCTCTCCCTCTTCCAGCATGCCCAGACTGTCCCGCAGACAGACCTCTTTCCCGGTCTCGGAAAAGAGAGAGGTGAAATCGTAATAAGCCAGGAAGCAGAGCACCAGGGCGTCCGCGTCGTTCAGTGGGTAGGCGGAGAAGGGCAGATCGCCCATCCATTTGATGTAATCAGACAAGTTGTCCATAGCTTTTCTTTCTGTGCATCCTTCGTCTCAGGCAAGCCCGCAGAGCCGCCGCAGGCGCAGTCGGAGCGCGCAGTAGCGCTTGCTGGGCCGGAAATTATCCACCATACGATCCGCCACGCTGTCGTCTCCCACCAGGATCAGCAGCTCCTTCGCCCTGGTGACGGCAGTATAGAGCACGTCCCGCGTCAAAAGCATGGGCGCGCCGCCGCCCAGCGCCAGGATCACCGCCCGGTATTCGCTGCCCTGGGCCTTGTGCACCGTCATGGCCCAGGCGTGCTCCAGCTCCAGCAGCGCGTCGAAGCCGTACTGGGCGATCCGTCCGTCAAAATCCACGGTGAGCTGCTCCTCAGCAAGGTCGATCTGCAGGATACGCCCGATATCCCCGTTGTATATGCCAAGTCCGGCGGCGGTGTTGCTCTCATTGCGCCAGAGGATGTCGTAGTTGTTGCGGATCTGCATGACCCGGTCCCCCTTCCGGAAGACCGCGTCGCCGAAGACCTTCTCCTTCTTTTCCTTCGCAGGGGGATTCAGGGCCTCCTGTAGCCGCTTGTTGAGGCTCACGGTGCCCAGGTCTCCCTTGCGAGTGGGCGTCAGCACCTGGATCTCCTCCGGCGGAATCTTCATCTTGGCCGGCAGCCGCGTGGCGCAGAGCTCCACGATCGTATCCACCGTCGTGCCCGCCTGCATTCGTTTCAGGCGGAAGAAATCACCCGTATTTTCGGAAAAATCCGGGTGCTCTCCCTTGTTGATCATATGAGCGTTGCGGACGATCCGGCTCCCTTCGTTCTGACGGAAGATCTCCGTCAGACGGACGGTGGGCAGCACGCCGCTGCGGATCACAGCGGAAAAGACGTTCCCCGGCCCCACAGAGGGCAGCTGGTCCGCGTCTCCCACCAGAATCAGGCGGCAGTCCTGAGGCAGGGCCTTCAGCAGCGCGTCCATCAGCGGGAGATCCACCATGGAGCACTCGTCCAGGATCACCGCGCCGCAGTCCAGCTTGTCATCCTCGCCTTTGGTGAAGACGACCCGTTCCCCGTCCTCGTCGAACTTGGCGCCCAGGAGGCGGTGAACCGTCGCAGCCTCCCGGCCGGTCAGCTCCGTCATACGCTTGGCCGCACGTCCTGTGGGCGCGGTCAGCAGCGCATCGACTCCCAGCTTGTCAAGAAGGGCAAGAATGGCCCGGATGGAGGTGGTCTTGCCCGTTCCGGGACCGCCGGTGATCACCACCGCCTGGTGCTCCAGCACCAGGGAGAGGGTCTGGCGCTGCAGATTCGCATAGCGGATGCCCTGCCGCTCCTCCAGCTCCGCAAGAAAGCGGTCCAGATCCACGGTGACCCGATAGCTTCGGCGGTTCATGGCGGCAAGCCGCTCCGCCGTGTCGGTCTCCGCCTCGTAGAGCTCCGGAAGATAGCAGGCCTGCAGGCCGGCGATCTCCTCCTGGATCAGCTGCCCATTCTCCAGCAGCTCCTCCAGACTCTCGTCCACCAGCTCCGGCTCCACACGGATCAGCTCCGCGGTCACCGCCCGCAGCTTCTCCCGCGGAATGAAGCAGTGCCCGTTTCCCAGATTGTGCCGCAGCTCGAAGAGCGCCGCAGCATTGACCCGGCTCCGGTTGCTCTCATCCAGGCCCATGTCCAGGGCGAGTCGGTCCGCCTCGTAAAAGCTGCCGCCGATGTGGGTGCTTGCCAGCAGATAGGGGTTTTCCCGCAGCAGCTCCAGGGCCTTGTCCCCGTAAACCTTATACATTCTGACAGCCAGGATCGGACGCAGCTCAAAGGAGCAGACAAATTCCATCAACCGCCGGACGCCCGCCTGCTGGCAGAAGCTCTTGGAAATCTGCTTCGCCTTGGAAAGGCTGACGCCCTTGATCTCCGCCAGCCTCTCCGGCTGGGTCTCCAGCACATCCAGACTCTTGCTCCCGAAACGCTGGACGATCAGCGAGGCGGTGGCCGGGCCGATGCCGTGGATGACGCCGGAGGCCAGGTATTGGTAAATGGCGCTTTCGTCGGTGGGCATCAGCCGCTGGGCAAATTCCGCCTTGAACTGGCGGCCGTGCACGCTGTGGGTGCTCCAGCTGCCGGTGGCATACAGAGTCTCACCGGGGGCTGCATAGGGAATAGTGCCCACGACGGTGACGCTCTCGTCGTTTTCGTTCCGCAGACGAAGGACGGTGTAGCCG
Organism: Oscillospiraceae bacterium; assembly: GCA_017428565.1. Classification (GTDB taxonomy): domain Bacteria; phylum Bacillota; class Clostridia; order Oscillospirales; family Oscillospiraceae; genus Limivicinus. The sequence continues at coordinate 17,513 of JAFRQP010000088.1, read as the reverse complement.
TTCTCTTCGTTTTTATAGATCACCGCCTCCACAGAGCCGCTGATCTCGATGAGTTCTCTCTCCTCGTCCATCACAGCGCCTCCCCAGCACATTCCAGAAGGGGTCTCAAAAACTGCCCCGTAAAGCTGCTTTCACAGCGGGCGCAGTCCTCCGGCGTGCCGGCAAAGACCAGGTTGCCGCCCGCGTCGCCGCCCTCCGGCCCCAGATCGATGATGTGATCCGCCACCTTGATCACGTCCAGGTTATGCTCGATCACCACAACGGTGTTGCCCGCGTCGGTCAGGCGGTTAAGAATGTCGATGAGCTTGTGCACATCGGCCACATGCAGGCCGGTGGTGGGCTCGTCCAGCACGTAGACGGTGCTGCCGGTGCTGCGCTTGGAGAGCTCCGTGGCCAGCTTGACCCGCTGGGCCTCGCCGCCGGAGAGGGTGGTGCTGGACTGGCCCAGCTTCACATATCCCAGGCCCACGTCATAGAGCGTCTGGATCTTGTTGAGGATCTTCTGCTGGTTGGCAAAAAAGGAGCAGGCCTCCTCCACCGTCATATCCAGCACGTCCGCGATATTCTTGCCCTTATAGCGCACCTCCAGAGTCTCCCGGTTGTAGCGCTTGCCGCCGCAGACGTCGCAGGGGACGTACACGTCCGGCAGAAAATGCATCTCGATCTTCACCAGGCCGTCGCCGGAGCAGGCCTCGCAGCGCCCGCCCTTCACGTTGAAGGAGAAGCGTCCCTGGCCGTAGCCGCGGAGCCTTGCGTCCTGGGTGGAGGCGAAGAGATCCCGGATCTCGTTGAAGGCACCGGTATAGGTGGCCGGATTGGAGCGGGGCGTGCGGCCGATGGGGCTCTGATCCAGGGCGATCACCTTATCCACCGCGTCCATCCCCTCAATGCCGTCGCACTTGCCGGGGCGGAGCTTGCTGCGGTTTTTCTCCACGGCAAGGGTCTTATACAAAATCTCGTTGATGAGAGAGGATTTGCCGCTGCCGGAGACGCCGGTGACACAGATGAGCTTGCCAAGGGGCAGCTCCACGTCGATGTTTTTCAGATTATTCTCCCGTGCCCCCCGGATCCAAAGGCTTTTTCCGTTGCCCAGTCTGCGCGTTCCGGGGACGGGTATGGTCTTTTTCCCGCTGAGATACTGGCCGGTCACGGACTCCTCGCAGGCGCAGATGTCCTCGATGCTGCCGGCGCAAACCACGCGGCCGCCGTTCAGTCCGGCGCCGGGGCCGATGTCCACCACATAATCCGCCGCGCGCATGGTCTCCTCGTCATGCTCCACCACGATCAGCGTATTGCCCAGATCCCGCAGCTGCCGCAGGGTCTTCAGCAGCTTGGCGTTGTCCCGCTGGTGAAGGCCGATGCTGGGCTCGTCCAGGATGTACAGCACGCCCATCAAGCTGGAGCCGATCTGTGTGGCAAGGCGGATCCGCTGGCTCTCGCCGCCGGAGAGGGTCGCCGCCATGCGGGAGAGAGTCAGATAACCCAAACCCACGCTCTGCAGAAAGCCCAGACGGGAGCGGATCTCCTTCAGGATCTGAGCCGCGATCAGACTCTCCTTCTCATTCAGAACAAGACCGTTGATGAAGTCCAGCGCGTTTCCCACGGAGAGATCCGTAAACTGCGCGATATTCAGCCCGCCCACGGTAACCGCCAGGGCAGTCTTCTTCAGACGCTTTCCCTGACACTCCGGGCAGGGCGTCTCCGACATGCACTCCTCGATATCGGCGCGCATGGCGGGGCTCTGGGTCTCCCGATAGCGCCGCTCCAGATTGGTCACAATGCCCTCAAATTCCCGGCGGATGATGCCGAAGCCCTCCGCCCGCTCGTAGCGCAGCACCAGAGGCTCCCCTCTGGTGCCATAGAGGATGGCGTCCAGGCCCTTGGGCGGAATGTCCTTGATGGGGTCGGTGAGCTTGAAGTGGTAGCGCTTGGCCAGCGCGTCAAAATACATCTTGGAAATGGTGTCTCCCCGCACGTTGCCCCAGCCGCTGGCGGTGATGCCGCCCTCCAGAATGCTCAGATTGGGGTTGGGGATGATGAGCGCCGGGTCGATGAGCATCTGCATGCCCAGGCCCGTGCACTTGGGGCAGGCACCGTGGGGGTTGTTGAAGGAAAAGAGACGGGGCGACAGCTCCTCCACAGAGATCCCGCAGTCCTCGCAGGCGTAATTCTGAGAGAAGGCGATCTGCCGGTTCTCCGACACCAGATCCACCAGCATCAGCCCTCCGGCAAGAGACAGGGCCGTTTCGGAGGAATCGGTCAGCCGCCGGACGATTTCCGGCTTGATCACAAGCCGGTCCACCACGATCTCGATATCGTGCTTCTTGTTCTTTTCCAGCTTGATCTCTTCCGACAGATCGTAGGCAATGCCGTCGACCCTGGCGCGGACGTATCCGGACTTCTTCGCGTCCTCCAGAACCTTCACATGCTCGCCCTTCTTGCCGCGGATCACGGGGGCAAGGATCTGGATCCGGCTCCCCTCCGGCAGGGCCATGATCTGATCCACGATCTGGTCGATGCTCTGTCGGCGGATCTCCTTGCCGCACTTGGGGCAGTGGGGCACGCCGACGCGCGCCCAGAGCAGACGCAGATAATCATAGATCTCCGTCACCGTGCCCACCGTGGAGCGGGGGTTCTTGGAGGTCGTCTTCTGGTCGATGGAGATGGCGGGAGAAAGCCCGTCGATATAGTCCACATCCGGCTTGTCCATCTGGCCCAGGAACATGCGGGCATAGGAGCTCAGACTCTCCACATAGCGACGCTGCCCCTCGGCATAGATGGTGTCGAAGGCAAGACTTGACTTTCCGCTGCCGGAAAGGCCTGTGATGACCACCAGCTTGTCCCGCGGAATGCTCAAATCGATATTCTTCAGATTGTTTTCTCTCGCGCCCTTGATGATAATGTTTTCCTGCATGCTATCTCCCTCAGCGGAAAAGGAACCGATCCGGAACCCCGGGGCCGGTCCGCGTCTTCATGTTTCAATCGTCTTATTATACTCTCTATTCGATTCCATTTCAACATAAATTGTTGCGGAAACTTGATTTCTCTTCTATATCTTGTGGTATCTGCTGATTGCGTGATTGCTTCCCGCGCCGTTTCCCGCCCGGATGCAGACAGCGTTTGATTCTTTCTCCTTCTCCGCACTTAGGGTCTTGCTTTCAGGGCTTGAATATTGTAGAATACCAGAGTGTTATACCACGCATAAGCGGAAGCATTCCGAACAACATAAGAGGAAAAGAGGACAATCCGAACATGGAGCATGCAAAGAGCATTTCTTCCGTCGCCCTGGATGGGCATAGTCTCACGCTTGACGCATTTGTCGCAGTCGCCCGCTATGGCGCAAAGGTGGAGATCACGGAGGAGGCCAGACAGGCGATGCGGCGCTCCCGGGACCTGGCGGAAAAGATCATGGCGGAAAAACGCGTGGCCTACGGCATCACCACCGGCTTCGGAGACTTCGCTACCGTGGCCGTGCCCGAGGAACAGAGCAGTCAGTTGTCCACCAATCTGATCCTCAGCCACTGCGTGGGCACGGGCGAGCCCTATTCGGTGGAAGTCGTGCGCGGCATGATGCTGCTGCGGGCCAACGCCCTGTGCGTGGGTGTCAGCGGCGTGCGGCCCCTGCTGGTAGAGCGTCTGGTGGAGCTGCTGAACAAGGGCGTCACCCCTTGGGTCCCCCAGAAGGGCTCTCTCGGCGCCTCCGGCGACCTGGCGCCTCTGTCCCACATGGGGCTGGTGCTGCTGGGTCTGGGACGGGCCTATTATGAGGGCGAGCTCCTGTCGGGAAAAGAGGCTCTGTCCCGTGCCGGCATTCCTGCGCTGAACACCCTGGTCAGCAAGGAAGGGCTCGGCATCACCAACGGCACCTGCGCCATGACCAGCGTGGGCGCGCTGCACCTCTACGACAGCATCCGGGCCGCGCGTCTGGCCGATCTGATCGGCTCTCTGACGCTGACGGCGCTCACCGGCCAGCTCAACGCCTTTGACGCCCGTGTCCACGCGGTACGCGGCCAGCTTGGACAGATGCAGGTGGCAAAGAACATCCTCCTGCTGACGGAAAACTGTGAGATCCTGCAGAAATCCCAGGGCGACCGGGTGCAGGACGCCTATGCTCTGCGCTGCATGCCCCAGGTGCACGGCGCCGTGCGGGACGCGCTGGCCTATATCAAGTCCAAGGTCGATATCGAGCTGAACGCCGTCACGGATAATCCCCTGATGTTCCTGGAGGACGAGGCCGTCATCTCCGGTGGAAACTTCCATGGGGAGCCCATGGCCCTGCCCTTCGATTTTCTGGGCATCGCCTGCGCGGAGCTGGCAAGCATCTCGGAGCGCCGCACGGAGCGCATGGTGAACGCAGCCCTCTCCAACGGGCTGACCCGCTTCCTGACCACCGAGGGCGGACTCAACAGCGGATACATGATCGTGCAGTACTCCGCCGCCTCCATGGCGTCTGAGAACAAAGTGCTGGCCCATCCCGCCAGTGTGGACTCCATCCCCTCCTCCGCCAACCAGGAGGACTTCGTCTCCATGGGCACCACCGCCGCCCGCAAGGCCGGAACCATCCTGGAAAACACCCGCTCCGTCCTGGCCTACGAGCTGCTGACCGCCTGCCAGGCGGTGGACATCCGCCGCAGGCTCGGTACGCACGGGCAGGGCCTCTCCCCCGTGCATGAGGCGATCTTCGCCCACGTGCGCGAGAAGATCCCCTTTATGGAGACGGACCGGGAGCTCTGGCCGGACATCCTGCAGATCGAGCGCATGGTCCGCTCCGGCGAGCTGCTTGATATTGCGGATGAACTGGTGCCCGAATTTGCTTGAATGGATTCAAACATGAAAAAACTGACAGCCGACTCTCTTTCAAGAGCCGGCTGTCAGTTTTCGGGGCTGCTTTTTGAGGCGGCCCCTTCATGAAGGAAACGCGCCGCGCAAAGGGGATGCGACCGCAGATCGCATCCCCCTGTTTTTTATCTGCGCTCGTTGATATACAGCGTCACCTTGCTCTGGATCAGCCGCGCGACCTCTTCGGCGCTCTTGTCGCCGCAGAAATAGGCCTCCGCCTGCTGCATCACAATCTCAAGGATCTCGGTATTGAAGTTATACAGCTTGTCGCAGGTGGTCACCGCCTCCCAGAGCTTGTCGGCCTGCTCCTGGGTCATGGCGTAGACCTCGTACACGGTGCCGTCCTCCATGGCGTAGCCGCCGCGGGAGACCTGAATCCGCTGCCCGTCCGGGCCAAGGCGATAGTTGCCTTCCGCGTCCTTTTCGTACTCGACCTCCATCGCCTTGTCCAGCTGCCTCTGATAGGCGTCCAGACGAACGGGGATGCCCCAGACGTTCTCCTGGCCCTCCTCGGTCAGGAAGCTGCGCACGAACTCCCATGCGGCGTCCTTGTTTTTGCAGGAGGCGCTGATGGCATAGCCGCTGTCGATGGTCATAAAGCTGCCCACGCCGTTATTGGTGGGATAGCCGATGTAGGTTCCGCCCTGGGGACCAAACTGGACCTCGTTCCAAAGCATGGAGTCCACGCTGTAGAGGTAGGCGGTGGTCAGCATCTGCCGTCCCTGGGCGATGCGGGTAGAGGTGCTCTCCCACTCCATGTTATCGGGGATCGCGGCGGGGAACTGGGCAGAGAACTCCAGCATCTCGATGAAATCCTGAGACTCGAAGTTGCAGGTGCCGGTGTTCCAGTCTACATAGTGATCCATGTCCGCGGCCAGCAGGGTACCCAGCATATCGCCGCGGGTGGTGTACATATCCATGGGATCGCAGCCGGCAGGCATGGTGGCCAGCGCCGCGCGCAGCTCGTCATAGTTCCAGCCCGGGGTGTCGCCCACCACGGCGGCTGCGCCGATCAGGGTTTGCACGTTGAAGGAGGGCGTGATCTGGTAGAGCCCGCCGTTCACTTCCAGGGCCTTCAGCACATTGGGGAAGAAATCCTCCCGCTTCAGCTGCGGATCCTTGTCGATGTAGGGATACAGATCTTCCAGAAGGCCCTTCGCCGCCAGCTGGGAATAGGGAAGCTGGCTCATCAGGATAATGTCCGGGACCTGGCCGGACATAATCTCCGTCAGAAGCTTGTTGTATCCAGCGTCGAATACCTCGTTCTCATAATCGTTGTACTCGGAGTAGTCCAGGATCTGAATGCGGACCTTGTCGTTGTGGCGGTTGAACTCCACCACCTTGTCGTAGACGTCGTAGGCGTACAGCACGGCAAGGGTCAGCACTTCCTTTTCGGGGATGCTGCTGGAGGGAACCAGAGACAGGGTGATGATCTCCGTCTCGATGGTCTCGTTGCGCCAGCGGTTGGTCACGCCGACGATACGCCCGTCGGGATAAATGTGCAGGCCGCCGATGGTCTCGCCGTTTACGTCCACATCCATCCAGTTCAGAATACGGGTATTCTCCTCGTTCTCGATGTTGTAGCCGTAGAGATACATGCCGTTGACGTAGTAGAAGTCATAGTTCTCGTCACCGGTCAGCGGATTATAGGCTTCGTTGGGGATGGAGATCGGATCGCCCAGGCGCTTGTTTTCCAGATCGATGGGATAAAGCCCGTTGCCTCTCTCGGTGAAGGCCACGGCCATCACGCTGCCGTCCCGCAATTTGATAAGCCGATCCACATAGAAGTCCGAGTTGACCTGGAAGAGAAGGCTTCCGTCGGGCGCAAAGGCCAGCACCATCTGATCGCCGGTGAGCACCAGATTCCCGTCGTCGGTCCGAACGCAGGTGCTGAAATCCAACCAGGTGTCCTGGGAGTCGAAGTCCAGTTTCTGCGTGTCCTTTTCGGAACCGTCGGCGTTCAGGTGCCGGATGTAATACTCATTGGTATAGCGGTACTTGTCCCAGCTGTCGTCGCCGCCGCGATTCATTTCGGCCTCAGTCCCGTCGAACCAGCCGGAATAGATGCCTTCCACGGCGATCAAGCCGCCGTTCCCGTCATCCAGAAGGGTCATCAGGCTGTTGCCGGAATAAAAAGCCGTTTTGTCGCCCGGATTCTCCTGCGGGGGCAGGGGCATGTAGTTCTCCAGCAGGCTCACGCTGCCGTCCAGCCCGACCTGAAAGATCCGATAGCCGTAGATATCATACAGGCCTTCATATTCGGGCACAACGCCCTCGGGGATCTCGCCCTCGGCGATCTTGCCGTAGCTCAGCCCGTAAAAGCCGTCGTCCGTGTAGACCACGGGATTGACCCCGTCGGTCAGCCTGTCGTCCTTGATCTCCAGCGTGTCGGCCTTGTAAACCATCTCCGGACGCTCTTCTTCCTCTTTATCATTGGTTTTGCCGTCGGGCGCAGATTCTTTCTTCCCGCAGGCGGCAAGGCTCAGCAGCATGGCCAGAGCCAGCAGCAGTCCCAAAAGGGAACGAATTTTCTTCATAAAAAACCTCCTGACTAAAGGTAATCCGAAAGCAGAGGGCGCTTTCCCTCTGTCAGAGCGTATTATAGCATAGGAACTCTTCCGCGTCTCTTAAGTTTTCTTAAATTGTCGGAAATCATTTGTTTCCCGGGAAAAATATGATACAATAGCGCCGAAGGAGATGATCGTATGGCTGAAGTTTCCCGTATTCTTGTGGTGGATGACGATCCCGATATCCGCGAAGTGCTGCGCCTGCTGCTGAGCGAAAGCTATATCGTATCCGAGGCGCCGGACGGCCTGGCCGCCGTGACCTATCTGAAGGAAAACCCCGACACCGACCTGATCGTGCTGGATGTGATGATGCCCGGCATGGACGGGATCGAGACCTGCGCCAGGCTTCGCGAGTTCTCAACGGCGCCGGTGCTGTTCCTCACGGCCAAGTCTGCCGAGCGGGACCGGGTCAGCGCCTATGAGAGCGGCGGGGACGATTTTCTGTCCAAGCCTTTTTCTCAGGCGGAGCTGCTGGCGAAGATCAGCTCTCTGCTGCGGCGCTACAAGCAGTATCGCGGCAAGCCTGCCACCGTACTCAGCATCGAAAATCTGGAGGTGGACTTCGCGGCCCACTCCGTCAAATCCAACGGCAAGCCCGTGGTCCTCACCGACACGGAGTATGCCATACTGGAATATCTGCTGCAGAAACGGGGCACCATCGTCACCGCCGCGGAGCTCTACGAGGCCGTATGGGGCGCAAGATTCCTCTCCGGCTCGGGAAACACCGTAATGGTCCATGTGCTGAATGTGCGCAGGAAGATCGAGGAAGATCCCTCCAAGCCCAGGATTCTCCGCACGGTCTGGGGAAGGGGTTATCAAATTGACTAAGCTCAAGCGCGTGCTGCGCTTTCCCCGCTCGCTGGACGCCAAGATGCTCTATATGGTGCTGCTGTCGCTGCTGTGCGCGGCGGGGGTCTATCTCTCCACCTACGGGCTGGGCACGCTGGCGCTGAACAAGATCTACATGAGTCCGGAATCGGTTGCGGCCCGACAGGCCAAGATCTACTCGGAGTTTTCCCAGTACGTCTCGTCCTACAACGTGTCTGGCAGTGATGAGGACGCCGTGGCGAAATGGCCCGGGAACGACGAATATACCACCATTCTGATCTATCGGGACGAGGAGCTGAATCTCCCTGCGGGCAGCGGGCGCGTCCCCGCCGGTCAGACCAGCTCCAACGCTAACCGGCTGCAGTACGCCAGTGAGTATGGCCGCCTCTATCCCATGCGCTTTGCCGACGGGGTCTATCACATCGCCATCGGCGACAACAGCCAGGTGCGGGAGGACACCCTGAACCGGCTGATTGCCGTGGGCCTTGCTTCCCTTGCCTTTTTCGTGCTGATCCTCTGGTTTTTCCGCCGCGTGACCCGGCGGGTCATCCGCCTGTCCAGAGAGGCGGACGCCATCGGCGACGGCGACCTGGAGGCGCCCATCACCCTCAAGGGCGAGGACGAGCTCTCTCAGCTGGCCCGGGAGGTGGACGCCATGCGTCACTCCGTCATCGCCCGGATGTCCGGCGAGCGGCGCGCCTGGGAGGCAAACTCTGAGCTCATCACCGCCATCTCCCACGACATCCGAACCCCCATGACCTCGCTGATCGGCTACCTGGGTCTGCTGAACGAGAGCGGCTTCCAGGATCCGGAGCGCAGCGCCCGTTTTGCCTCCTCCGCCTATGACAAGGCCATGGAGCTGAAGGATCTGACGGACGAGCTGTTCAAGTACTTCCTGGTCTTCGGCCGGGCCGAGCTGGAGATGAACCGGGAGGAGCTGGACGGACAGCTTCTGCTGGAGCAGCTTTTGGGCGAGGCGCAGTTCGATCTCTCCGACATGGGCTATACGGTGGAGCGGCAGGATCTGGAGTGCGCGTGTCTCGTCAACACCGATCCGATGTACCTGAAGCGGGTGCTGGACAATCTGATCTCCAACGTAAAAAAGTACGCCGACAAGACCCAGCCCATCCTCATGCACTCCGCTCTCTCAGAGGGGCAGTTGTCCGTGACCATGTCCAACGCGGTGCACAGCTCCGTCGCCCAGGTGGAGAGCACCAAAATCGGCCTTCGCACCTGCGAAAAAATCATGGACGCCATGGGAGGCAGCTTCTCGGTGCAGCGGGAGGGAGATCACTTCTCCGCCACCTTCACCCTGCCGGCGCAATCAACAGACAAATAACAGGGAATAGTGAACCGTTATGGGAGGACGCCTGCGGCGTGACGGATCCAACCCGTTCCGAAGGGCACCCTAACGATTCACTATTCGCTATTCTTGATTCACTTTTTCCGGATTACCAGGCCTCTTCGCCGTCGTAGCTCCCGCAGCCGCAGCCGCAGTCTCCCCCGCCGCAGCCGCAGCCCTCGTCGCCGCCGCAGCCGCCGCAGCTTCCGCTGCAGCCGCCGCAGGCGCCGGCCTCGGAGTCGCCCGCAAGAGGAAGCTGACCGGTCACCAGCAGGTCCGCCGCGGTATCGGCATGGCCGGAATAACCGGCGATGGGGACGATCCCCATGCTCAGCAGCAGGGCCTTGGCTTCGCCGCCCATCTGGCCGCAGAGCACCGCGTCCACGCCCTGCTCCTTCATCAGCGCCGCCATGGCCTCATGGCCGCTGCGGTCGGACGTGTCCACCACGGTCTTGGTGCAGTCGGTGACATAGTCGCCGTACTCATAAAAGGCAAACATGGGACAGTGGCCAAAGTGGCCGTAGATCTCCCCGTTTTCATATGCTACCGCAACCTTCACAGCTTGACCTCCTGTTCGATCACGTCCGCCATGGGGCGGATCTCCTCCACGGGAGCGGACTCCACCTCGCCGGCGTCCACCATGGTCGCCACCACGGGGTCGATGGGGAGACGGACAAAGTGCTTGATCTCAAAACGCTCCGCCACCTGCTCCACCTTGCTGTCGCCGAAGATCTCATGCTTCGCGCCGCAGTCCGGGCACTGGAAATAGCTCATGTTCTCCACAATGCCCAAAACGGGAATATTCATCATGTTGGCCATATTCACGGCCTTGGAGACGATCATGCCCACCAGGTCCTGGGGCGTGGTGACGATGACCACACCGTCGATGGGCAGAGATTGGAACACGGTGAGAGGCACGTCGCCCGTGCCGGGAGGCATGTCAACAAACATGTAGTCCACATCCTGCCACAGAACGTCTGTCCAGAACTGGGTCACCGCGCCGGCTATAACCGGTCCGCGCCAGACCACAGGGGCGGTGTCGTCCTCCAGAATCAGGTTGATGGACATGATCTGCATGCCGCTCTGGGTGGTAACGGGGATGATATACTCATCGGTGCCCATGGCCTTCTGGGTGATGCCGAAGGACTTGGGGATGGAGGGACCGGTGATGTCCGCGTCCAGCACGGCGCAGCGGTGACCGCGGCGCTGCATTTCAGAGGCCAGGAGGCTGGTCACCAGGGATTTGCCAACGCCGCCCTTGCCGGAGACAACGGCGATGACCTTTTTTACGCTGGAATAGGGGTTCAGACTTTTGAGAAAGCTCTGGGGCTCCGAGCGGGAGGGGCAGTTCTCCCCGCAGGTGGAGCAATCGTGGGTACATTCGCTCATATTTTCGTTCCTTTCGGTTGATTTGCAGGCATTTTCGGGAGCGGTCGGAAGGCCTTGGGCGTTTCCTGCCGCCCGACCTCTACCATTATACTCAAAAAGAGCGTTCTGTCAAACCCTCTCTTTTTCGTTGTCAAATCGGCTGAAGATGTGGTATACTATATTAGTTGAGTTTTTGATTCTTCCGGAAAGGAGGCAGGCAGACTTGGATGAGCTTAGCTGGATCGTGCCCACGTCCAGAGTTGTCATGATCGTTTTGTCCCTGGCCGTGATGATCCGCTGCCTGCGCTCCATGCTCCGGGAACGCTATGATCCGGAGGTCTGGGCCTATCTGCGCTCCGGCAAGCAGACCCTGCCGATCACCCACTGGGAAAATCTGCTGGGCCGTTCCCGCAGCGCAGATCTCTCCCTGGATCTTCCGGGCGTGAGAAGGACCCACGCGGTGCTGCGCCGCAACGACAAGGGCGTCTGGAAGATCTTTGACGTCTTTTCCCGCGGCGGCGTTTTGGTCAACGGCACGGTGATCGGGAAAGACGGCCTTCGCGTCACCGACGGGGACGTAATCAGTCTCGCGAGCAACCGGCTGCGCTTTCTGGACACCGATCCGGCCAAGCGCAAGCGGCTGGAGGACGCCCGCAGTCCTGTGGGCCGGCGCATCTCCCCCGCTCTTACCCTTCTGGAGCTGACCACCTTTCAGCTGTTTCTGCTGGTGCAGCACGCTTTCTCCGCCGGGGAGGCCGATTTGCCTCCCATCGCCCTGTCCTTCGGGCTATTGATCCTGCTGGAGTGGAGCTGCTATAACGCCATGCGCGTCATCGGGCGCAGCGGCTTTGAGGTGGAGACCCTGGCCTTTTATCTCAGCTCCCTGGGCTTCTCCGTCACCGCCTCTGCGGCTCCGCAGGAGATGTACAAGCTGGCGCTGATGACCACGATCGCCGTGCTGCTCTTTCTCTGCATCGGCGGCTGGCTGCGCAATCTGAGGCGCAGCGTTGGCTTCCTGATCCCCGTTGCCCTGGCGGCTCTGGGTCTGCTGGCGGTAAACATCCTGTTCGGGCGGGAGCTGAATGGGGCCAAAAACTGGGTCTCCCTGGGCGCTTTTTCCTTCCAGCCCTCGGAGCTGGTGAAGGTCTGCTATGTCTACGCAGGCGCAGCCACCCTGGACAAGCTCTATCGCCGGGGAAACCTGTTCGCGTTCATCGCCTTTTCCGCCCTGTGCGTGGGCGCCCTGGCGCTGATCGGCGATTTCGGAACAGCGCTCATTTTCTTCGTCACCTTCCTGGTCATCTCCTTTATGCGCTCCGGCTCCATCGCCACGATCTTTCTCGCCGTGGCCGGCGCGGGGATGGCAAGCTTTCTCGCCGTCAGCATCAAGCCCCACATCGCCCAGCGTTTTGCCGTATGGGGCCATGTGTGGGAGGACCGCTACGGTGCGGGTTATCAGCAGACCCGGGCCCTCAGCGCCGCCGCTGGCGGCGGGCTGCTGGGCAAAGGCGCGGGCTCCGGCTGGCTTAAGGGCGTCTTCGCCGCCGACACCGACATGGTCTTTGCCATGATCTGCGAGGAGCTGGGACTCATTATCGCCCTATGCATGATGCTGGCGGTGCTGACGCTGGCCTTCTTCGCCGTTCGCAGCGCGCGGAGAGGGCGCTCCGCCTACTATGCCATCGCCTCCTGCGCAGCCATGAGCATGCTGCTGTGTCAGATGGCGCTGAATGTCTTCGGCTCCCTGGATCTGCTGCCCTTCACCGGGGTCACCTTCCCCTTTGTCTCCCGGGGCGGCTCTTCCCTGCTGTCCTGCTGGATGCTGATGGCCTTCATCAAGAGCGCGGACAACCGCAAGGACGGCAGCTTTGCCGTGCGCTCCGGCGAGCATCTGCGCACCGAGGGAGGCAGCAAATGAAAAAAATCACCAACCGGGCAGTCTCCGTGCTGCTGCTGGCCGCCATGATCATCTGCGGATGTCTGGTCTACGTCATTCGCTATGCGGATCACGGGGAGGAGTGGGCCATGGCCTTTTCCCGGGCAAACTCCGGCTCCACCGGGGCGATCCTGGACCGAAACGGCGTGGTGCTGGCTTCCTTCAACGCAAGCGAAAACGCTTTTTCTCCCGACACCGCCACCCGCATCGCAAATTACCACATTACCGGCGACTATTGGGGGCGCAGCTCCACCGGGCTCCTCACCCGCTATGACGCGGCCTTGAAGGGCTATTCTCCCCTGACCGGCGTCTCTGTGGCTAAGGAGACGGTGCTGCGTCTCAACGTGGACGCCGAGCTGAACAACAAGGCCTACGCCGTGCTGAACGGGCGCAAGGGCGCGGTGCTGATCTGCAACTACCGGACGGGAGAGCTGCTGTGCATGGTCTCTTCCCCCGCGGTGGACCCGGCGGACCCGGATCCCGTCCCAGGAGACGGCGCCTATATCAACCGCTGTCTCTCCGCAAGCTTCGTGCCCGGCTCTGTCTTCAAACTCATCACCGCTGCCGCTGCCATCGAGTGCATCCCCGATCTGGATCGGATGCGCTTCGCCTGCGAGGGCTCGGTGGACATCGCGGGGGTGGAGATCATCTGCTCCGGCACGCATCACGAACAGAGCTTTGAGCAAACCCTTGCAAACTCCTGCAACGTGGCCTTCGCCCAGCTTGCCGTGCGCCTGGGGCAGGCTACTATGACCCGCTATGTGCGGCAGTACGGCTTTTTGGACGGCCACCTGCTCAGCGGTATCCCCACAGCCGCCGGCAGCTTTCCGGAGGAATTTGTGGGGGATCCGGAGCTGGGCTGGGCCGGGGTAGGCCAGTCCACGGATCTGATTTGCCCTTATTCCCTGCTGCGCTTCGTCTGCGCGGTGGGAAACGACGGCGTTCTCATCGAGCCGCAGCTGGTGCAGAACGCAGAGCCCCCGCGGATGCGCTTCATGGACCCGGACACCGCCGGAAAGCTGCGGCAGATGATGAATTACAACGTGACGACCCATTATGACGGCGCCAATCGCTTTCCCGGTCTCTCCCTCTGCGCCAAGACAGGCACCGGCGAGCGAGGCGACGGGACAAGCAACGCATGGTTCACCGGCTTCCTCCTGGACGAGGATCACCCCTATGCCTTCGTGGTGCTCATCGAGCAGGGCGGAGGCGGCCTGCAGGCAGCCGGAAGCGCGGCAAACGAGATCCTGCAGTATGCCGTGAACCGTTGACCGCCAATCAAGAAGGAGCCTGCTATGGCTGAAATCACCGTTTCCGGTCTCATCAAATCCTTTGAGATCGGCAAAAACATACTGGACGGCCTGTCCTTTACCGTCAACCCCGGCGAGCGGGTGGGCATTCTCGGCCCCAACGGCTGCGGCAAGACCACGCTCTTCCGCATCCTCACCGGCGCGCTGGACTTTGACGAGGGGCAAGTCAGCGTGCCTTCCGGAAAAAGGATCGGACTGATTTCCCAGATCCCCATTTTCCCGGAGGGCTGGACCGTGGAGGACGTGCTGCGCTCCGCCCATAAGCGTCTCTACGCCTTGAGCGATCGACTGGAGGAGCTGACGCTTTCCATGGAGCAGGACAGCTCCCCCGCCCTGCTGCGGGAATACGACAAGCTGTCCGACGACTTCCGGAGGCTTGGCGGCTACAGCATGGAAAGCGACCGCAACCGGGTGGCAAACGGCCTGCAGATCCCCGCGGCTCAGCGGGAGCAGCTCTTTGACAGTCTCTCCGGCGGCGAAAAGACTCGTGTGAACCTGGCCCGCCTCATTCTGGAGGACACGGACATCCTGCTGCTGGACGAGCCCACCAACCATCTGGATCTGCGGGCCACCGAGTGGCTGGAGGACTACATCCTGCATTTCAAGGGTACGGTGCTGACCATCAGCCACGACCGCTGGTTTCTGGATCGGGTGGTGGAGCGCTGCATCGAGATCTCGGACGGAAAGGCTGAGTTCTACAGCGGAAACTACAGCTTCTACGTGCAGGAGCGGCAGCGCCGCTTTGAGGAGAATCTGAAGCAGTACGAAAAGGACCAGGCCAAGATCGAGCAGCTCCAGCGCGCGGCGGAGCAGATGCATCTCTGGGCTTTTATGGGCGCGGACAAGCTGCACAAGCGGGCTTTCTCCATGGAAAAGCGCATCGAAAAACTCCAGCGCAGCGAGAAGCCCACCGAGCGCAAAAAGCTCTCCGTGAAATTCAAGGAACGGGAATTTGAGGGCGACGAGGTGCTGGTGGCCGAAGGGCTCAGCAAGCGCTACGGCGAAAAACAGCTCTTTTCCGGTCTCTCTCTCAGCGTTGCCGGCGGGGAACGCATCGCCCTCATCGGCGATAACGGCACCGGCAAAACCAGCCTTCTGAAGCTCATTATGGACCAGGAGCAGCCGGACGAGGGCTGGCTCTACCGCGGGCCCGCGGTCCGCACCGCCTACCTGCCCCAGATCGTGCAGTTTACGAAGGATTCCCGCTCGGCCCTGGACACCATGCTCTACGACTGCCGCTGCGAGCCCCAGGAGGCCCGCAACCGCCTGGCCGCCTTCGGCTTCCGGGGCGAAGACGTGTTCAAGCCCGTGGGCGCCCTCTCCGGCGGCGAGCGGAGCCGTCTGAAGCTCTGTATGCTCATGGGCAGCGACATCAATTTTCTCATTCTGGACGAGCCCACCAACCATCTGGACATCGCCAGCCGGGAGTGGATGGAGGACGCCCTCTCCGATTATGAGCAGACTCTGATCTTCGTCTCCCACGACCGTTACTTTATCGAGAAGTTTGCTACCCGCATCTGGGCTCTGGGCGATGGGAAGATCACGGATTTCCGGGGCGGCTATCTGGAATTCTGCGCCTGGCGGGATCGGCAGACCGCTCTGCAGCAGACGGAAAAGACAGTTCAGCGAAAAGAAGAGAAAAAGAAGCCCCATTTGCCCAATCAGGAAAAGCAGCTGGCCAAAATCGAGCGGGACATCGCCCGCCTGGAGGAGAAGATCGCCGCAGTGGACGCGCAGGCCGAGGAATACGCGGCGGACTATCAGAAACTGTTGGAGCTTGGCGGGCAAAAGGAGGCTCTGGAGTCGGAGCTGATGGCTCTGTACGAGAGATGGGAGGAGCTGCATGGATAAAAAACATCGCATCATCTGGCTGAGCGTGGCGGTGCTGCTCTTGACCGCAGCGGCTGTGCTTCATTTCACCGTAAGCAGCTTTCGCATCGTGCCCTATCTGCTGGGCGCCGCCGCCCTGGTCATTATCATCGACGTGTTCCACAAGAACTGGCTGGCGCTCTCGGGCCTGTTCCTTGGCGCGGCGGCTTTCCTGCGCTTCGCCCTGCGGGGCTACGCCTGGTGGGGCTATCTGGCCGCCTTTATCGCCGCGCTGGTGATCGCCCACCGCTTTCTCAGCCGGACCCTGTTTCGCGCGATCCTGGTGTTGGTTTTCCTGGGCTTTTCCTACTTCTGCTTTGTGGAGTTTTTCATCATCCGGGACGCCTTCACCGACGAGGATCCCAAACGGGACTACGTCATTGTTCTGGGGGCAGCGGTCTACGGCAAAGAGCCCTCTCTGACCTTGGTGCGGCGCCTGGAGGGCGCTCTGACCTATCTGGAGGAATATCCGGACAGCGTGGCCATCGTCTCCGGCGGCATGGGCGCCGGAGAAAACATCACCGAGGCCCGGGCCATGCACGACTGGCTTGTGGAGCACGGCATCCCGGAGGAGCGGATCCTCATGGAGGACAAAGCCACCTCCACCCTGGAAAATCTGGACTTTTCCTTCGCCATCATCCGGGAACGCGGGGACGAGCCCGACGGGAATGTGGCCATCGTCTCCAGCGCCTATCATCTGTACCGGGCCAAGCTCATGGCGCGCAATCTGGGCGTGGAGGCCGTGGGCGTTGCAGCCCCCTGGGGCCGCACCCTGGTCATGTTCAACTACTTCATCCGCGAAGCCTTTGGCGTGACGCACCTGTGGGCCTTTGGATACTGAGGAGGGCAAAAATGAACGAAAAGAACAGCAAAATGCCGGAGGAACTCTTTGTGCTTGCGGACGAGAACGGCGAGGAAATGAACTTCCGCCTGCTGGACGTGGTGATGCATGCGGAGCGGGAGTATCTGGTCCTGCTGCCGGCGGAGGGTCCATACATCGACGAGGTGGTGATCCTGCAGCGCTACGTGGACGAAGACGGCGGGGAGAGCTACGCCGATCCGGAAACCCCCGACACCGTACAGGCCGTGTATCAGATCTTCCGTCAGCGCGCCGGGGACAAGTTCATCTTCGCCGACTAAACCCGAACAAGCAAAGAAATGCCGCTCTAATGAGCGGCATTTCTAATGAGTACCAGAAAAAATGCCGCTCTTTCGGGCGGCATTTTTTGTTATGAGCAGATTACTCGTTGATGGCGATGACGACGCCGGAGCCAACGGTACGGCCGCCCTCGCGGATAGCGAAGCGGAGGCCCTTCTCGATGGCGATGGGGGTGATCAGCTCCACGTCCATGTCGACGTTGTCGCCGGGCATGCACATCTCAACGCCTTCGGGCAGGGAGATGACGCCGGTCACGTCGGTGGTACGGAAGTAGAACTGGGGACGGTAGTTGTTG
>JAFRQP010000087.1 GCA_017428565.1 Oscillospiraceae bacterium | reverse complement strand
AGCTGATCGACGACAGCGCCGACAGGGAAGAGGATCTCAAGCCCCGCGCCCCGGTCGTGGTGGTCATGGGCCACGTCGACCACGGCAAGACCTCCCTGCTCGACTACATCCGCCACGCCAACGTCGTCTCCGGCGAGGCCGGCGGCATCACCCAGCATATCGGCGCCTACACCGTGGAGATCAACGGCAGCCCCATCACCTTCCTGGACACCCCGGGCCACGAGGCCTGTCCCTCCATGCGCGCCCGCGGCGCCATGGTCACCGATATCGCCATTCTGGTGGTGGCCGCCGAGGACGGCATCATGCCCCAGACGGTGGAGTCCATCAACCACGCCAAGGCAGCCGGCATCCCGGTGGTGGTGGCCATCAACAAGATGGACACCGTCGGCGCCAATCCCGAGCGCATCAAGCAGCAGCTCACCGAGTATGACCTGGTCAGCGAGGAGTGGGGCGGCGATACCATCATCGTGCCCATCTCCGCCAAGACCGGCATGGGCATTGAGGATCTGCTGGAGAACCTGGTGGTGCAGGCCGAGGTGCTGGAGCTCAGCGCCAATCCCAACCGCGCCGCCAAGGGCACCGTCATCGAGGCCCGCCTGGACAAGGGCCGCGGCCCCATCATGACCGTCCTGGTGCAGAACGGCACCTTGAAGCTGGGCGACATCATCATCGCCGGCACCGCCGTGGGCCGTGTGCGCACCATGATCAACGACAAGGGCCAGCGGGTCACCGAAGCCGGCCCCTCCACCCCTGTGGAGATCTCCGGCCTCAGCGAAGTGCCCAGCGCCGGCGACGTGTTCAACGCGGTGGGCGACGAGCGCATGGCCCGTGAGCTTGCCGAGGAGCGCCGCAACAGCCAGAACAGCAACGCCATGCCCGGCACCAAGAAGGTCAGCCTGGAGGACCTGTTCAGCCAGATCCAGGCCGGCGAGATGAAGACCCTGAACCTGATCGTGAAGGCCGACGTGCAGGGCTCTGCCGAGGCGGTGAAGAGCTCCCTGGAGAAGATCTCCAACGACGAGGTCCGCGTGAAGGTCATCCACAGCGCGGTAGGCGCCATCAACGAGAGCGACGTGATGCTGGCCGCCACCTCCGGCGCCATCATCGTTGGCTTCAACGTCCGCCCGGACAACGCTGCCCGGGACAGCGCCGCGCGCAGCAACGTGGATATCCGCATGTACCGCGTGATCTACGACTGCATCAATGAGATCGAGGCCGCCATGAAGGGCATGCTGGCGCCCAAGTTCAAGGAAGTCGTCATCGGCCATGCCGAGGTCCGCGAGACTTACAAGGTCTCCAAGGTGGGCACCGTCTGCGGCTGCTACTGCACCGACGGCAAAATCCAGCGCGGCTGCGATGTGCGCGTCCTGCGGGACAACATCGTGATCCACGAGGGCAGCCTGGCCTCCCTGCGCCGCTTCAAGGACGACGTCCGCGAGGTCGCCGCCGGCTACGAGTGCGGCATGCAGGTGGAAAAGTTCAACGACATCAAGATCGGCGACGTGATCGAGTGCTTCGTCATGGAGCAGATCAAGGACTGATCTCCCGCATTATTTGAATCTCGAAAAGTGAATCAAAAAGCTGACATACCCCTTGGCTCATGGGCCCGGGACTATGTCAGCTTTTGCTTTTCCCTGCAGGAAAAGAGCCCCTGGTCTGCATGAGGCAGACCAGGGGCTCTTTGCGCGGGGATTGAGGAAGAAAAGGAGAAAAGGAGCGAAAAATCAGAGTATGACGCCTGCCTCGTAGCCCTGGCGGACAGCCTCTAGGGTGTTCCCGGCGCCGTTGCAGCTTCCAAGGCTCACACAGGGGATCCCGGCAGCCACAAGGGCCGCGTACAGATCCTTGTCCGGCGCGATGCCCACGGCCTGCACAACCAGAGAAAGGTCCTCAATGGCCCAGGGCTCACGGTCCTTGGCGGCGAGGAAGGCCTTGCCCTCCTGCAGATCGGTGACATGGGTGGAGGTATAGATCTCCACACCCAGGCGATCCAAATCGGCCTTCATGGCTGCCCAGGCAGTGGGGACAAAGCCGTTGCCGACCGTTTCGGCCAGCTCCACCACGTGGACCTTTACGCCCTCGTCGGCCAGCATGTGGGCCGTCTCAAGACCCACGGCGCCGCCGCCGATGACCAGGGCGCTTTGCCCGGGAGCGGGATGGGGACGCTCCCGGCGCAGGATGGAATAGGCGGGAGCCACGATGGGCT
Organism: Oscillospiraceae bacterium; assembly: GCA_017428565.1. Taxonomy (GTDB): domain Bacteria; phylum Bacillota; class Clostridia; order Oscillospirales; family Oscillospiraceae; genus Limivicinus. The sequence goes on along the minus strand of JAFRQP010000087.1, from coordinate 41,360 downwards.
GCTGTACCCAGGGGAAGGGGAGAGAGCGCTGCTCGCCGCCGGTGCAGACGGCCACAAAGTCATAACCTGCGGCGGTCTCCGCCGTAACGGTGACGCCGCAGCGCAGACTCACGCCCAGACGCTCCAGCTTGTGCAGGCGGGAATCCACCAGACGCTGGAAGTCGCCCTTATGAGGCGGGAGAGCAGCCAGAGAGCACTGGCCGCCGGGCTGAGCGTCTTTTTCCATGACGTCTACATGGTGCCCGCGCAGGGCGGCCTGAACGGCAAATTCCAGGCCGGCCAGACCCGCGCCGGCCACCAGCACCTTTTTCTTGCGCTCCACGGGCACGATGGGCGTGCATTCATGGCCCAGGAAGGGGTTCTGCACGCAGGTGATGGAATGCTGCAGGCACAGCTCTTCGATGCAGCCGCGGTTGCAGGAGATGCAGCGGACAATGTCCTCGTCCCGACCGGTGCGCACCTTTTCGGGCCATTCCGGGTCGGCCAGAAGCTGACGTCCCATGCAGATCATGTCGGCCTTGCCGTCCATGACAACCTGCGCTGCCAGATCCGGGTCGCCCAGGCGTCCCACCACGATCACCGGCACGGAGACCTCCTGCTTCAGCCGCTGGGCATAGGGGACAAAGTAGCCCTCGGGACTGTAGTTCGTGGCGATGGAGCGGGACATGTCCGCCGGGGTCTCGTTGATGCCGCCGGAGACGTGGAAGGCGGAGACGCCCAGCTTTTCCAGCTCCCTGGCCAGGGCCATGGCGTCGTCCACGGTCATGCCGCCGGGCATCTGCTCGCTGCCGGCCATGCGGTAGATCACCGGGTAATCCGGGCCAACCGCATCCAGGATCCGCTTGGTCACCTCAAGCGGGAAGCGCATCCGATTTTCCAGGCTGCCGCCGTATGCGTCCTCCCGCTTGTTCCACAGGGGGGACATGAACTGCATCAGCAGGTAGCCGTGGGTGCCGTGGATCTCCACAGCGTCGAAGCCGCCCTTTTTGGCCCGCACGGCCGCCTGGCCAAAGGCCTCGATGACCTCCTGGATCTCCTCCAGGGTCATGGCGTGGGACAGCTCGCCGGTTTTGCGGTGTACCAGGGCCGAGGGGCCCCAGGACTGTTCATAGCCCTTGGGCCGGATGGCGCCGCCCACCACGCGGCCCGCGTGGGTCAGCTGGGAGGCGATCTTGCCGCCCGCCTCGTGTACCGAGTAAGTCAGCGCGCGTATGCCTTCCAGCTTGTCGTCGCTGTCGATGGCCATTGCGCCGGGGCGGTGTGCGCCGCTGGGATGGACGTACATGGCCTCTGTCATGATGAGACCCACGCCGCCCTTGGCTCTGCGCGTATAGTAACGAACGGCCTCCTGTCGGACCAGGCCGTCGGTTTTTCCGAAGTTGGTGCCCATGGGCGCCATGACAATGCGGTTTTTCACGGTCATGGGACCGATCTGAATGGGTTGGAAGAGAATGGAATGATCTTGCATCATAATCGCTCCTTGGTTTGGTGTGCCCGATTCAAACACATCCGTCCGGTGGGAGGGCCGGACGGACGTGCTTGCTGGGGTTATAAGGGTTTTGGAAAAAGAGAGGATCAGGTCCTGTTGCGGACGGAGTGCTTCACCAGCGGAGAGAGGAACTCTTCCGCGTGAGCGGGATCCACAGGCTTGGTGAGCAGGGAGACCACGAAGAAGACGATGCCGTTGCAGACGACGCCCCAGAAGCCGGGGGCGAAGCCCAGCAGATTCTTGCTCATGGCGGTCAGCACCAGGGTGATGACCAGACCCACGACCAGGCCGGACACAGCGCCCTCCTTGGTGGCGTGCTTGCGCCACACGAACATGCCGAAGATCGCCCAGAAGGACTGCGCGAAGCCGGCGAGGGCGGTGTTGATGAGGATGGCGATGCTGCTGTAGCCCACGATGGAGAGGATGACGGCCAGAACCAGCATGCCCAGGATGGCGATCTTGGAGATCTTGCGGATGGACTCGTCGCTGATGTCCTTTTTGATGGAGCGACCGTAGTCCACGGAGACGATGGAGGTGGCAGACACCAGGATGGAGGAGACGGTGGACATGCCGGCGCAGAGGATGCCGATGACAACGAAGATGGCCCAGTAGGGAGCGTACTTGTTCATGGCGACGACCATGATGTTGTCGGCATTGGCGGTCTCGATGCCCAGGACGTGTCCGCCGAAGCCGATCAGCATGACGGCGGCCATCAGGATGAACACGTAGTAGGCGCCCAGCAGGCCCGCGATGCGGCGGACAGTCTTGCCGTCCTTGGCCGCGTAGCTGCGCTGGAACACATAGGGGGCGCAGAAGCCGCCCAGCGCCTGGATGATCCAGAAGGAGAGGTACATCTTCCAGGTCCAGTAGCCGTTATTCAGGCCGTCGGGCTTGGTGACGTAGCGCAGCAGGTCGGAGCCGGTGCGCTCCAGCTCGGCAAAGAAGCCTGTGAGGCCGGCCTGGCCGGAGTTCTTGACCATGATGATGACGGTGACCCACATGATGACGGAGAAGAGGATGCCCTGCATGGTATCCACCCAGGCCTGAGAGCGGAAGCCGCCGAAGTACACGTAGATGCCCACAACGGCAGCCGCGTAGATGCAGCCGGCCCACATGGGGATCACGCCGCGGGTCAGCGCGTCCAGCGCAACGCCGCAGCCGGCGATCTGCGCCATCAGGGTGGGGAAGCAGAAGATCAGCTCGCCGGTGGCGTGCACGGGGCGAATGGCCTTGCCGCCGTAGTAGCCTTCCAGCATGTCGGAGGGGGTAATGAGCTGGTGGTCTCTGCCCAGACGCCACACCTTGGGACCCCAGTTGCCCATCAGGAAAACGATCAGCAGCTGCCAGGCAGCGCCGGCGATCCAGCCGATACCGTTTTTATAGAAGGAGCCGGGAGCGCCCATGTAGAGCCAGGTGGAGAACCAGGTGGCCGCGGTGGTGAAGAACAGGATGAAGAAGCCGGTACCGCCGCCGATGAAGAAGCCGCGGGAGGAAGAGACGACCTTCTTATCGTAGCCGATGCCAAGGCCGACGTAAAGCTCGAAGGCCGTGAACAGCGCGAGGACAACAAATACAACGATTCCGTAAGTAGTACCCATGTCTGTATCCTCCCTTACTTGTTCTCGGCGTCTGCATTTTCTTCATAATCATAAGTGTCCCAGATGGAATCACTCTTGGAGAAAATGTAGATCATGACGGAGCAGCCGGTCATTACCAGAAAGATATACCAGACGGTGAAGGGGATGAAGCCGATATGCGGTTCGAGCTGATTCAGCCCGGGAATGAAGTACGGAAGCATGCACAGGATCCAATAAACCGCAAACAGCCACTGGACTATTTTTTTCAAAACCTTTTCACTCCTATCTTTTCAATTTGTATACAGAACACTATATCCTCCCCATATAGCTCTGCCTCCCATACAAGCAAGTTTTATGCCAAGTCCCGAAATTTTCACGCCGCTATTTTGCTTTTGGAAAAGAACGGAAACAAAAAAGTGGCACAATTTTTGCTTGTATGCCGAGGCGAAGGCTTTTGATCCTATCTTCAAGCAGAGGAGGAAACGAAAATGTCCATGACGATCAGCGAAAAGCTCCTGGCCCTGGCTGCCGGGAAACAGGAGGTCCACGCCGGCGAGATTATACAGGCCAGGGTGGACAAGGCGATGATGGATGATATTCTAGGCCCGCGGATCCAGATCGCGGAGCAGTTGGAGAAGCTGGGCTGCCGGATCTGGGACCCGGAGCGGGTGACGGTGATTTCGGATCACTATACGCCCCCGGCCAATGCCACCCAGGCGGAAATCGTGAAATTTACCCGGGAGTGGTCTGCGTCGAACGGGGTGGAGCACTACTATGAATTTGCGGGCCCCTGCCACCAGGTCATGGTGGAGAAGGGGCGCGTGCTGCCGGGTGAGCTGGTGGTGGGCACCGATTCCCATACCTGCACTTACGGCGCTCTTGGTGCCTTTTCTACAGGCATCGGCTCGACGGAGATGCTGGGCGTGCTGGCAACAGGGGAGATTTGGCTGAAGGTTCCCCAGAGCATCCGCGTCCGCTTCGAGGGGGAGCTGCCCCGGGGCGTGATGGCAAAGGACATGGCACTCTGCAGCATCGGCCGCATCGGACACAACGGAGCCACCTATCGGGCGCTGGAGTACTGCGGCGGCACCGTGGAGCGCCTGCCCATGGACGAGCGGCTCTGCATCGCCAACATGGCGGTGGAGGCGGGGGCGAAAAACGGCGTCATCGCCTGTGATGAGGTGACCTCTGCCTATCTGAGGGAGAAGGGGATCCCCCAGGGAGAACGCTTCCAAAGCGATCCCGACGCGGAATACTACGCGGATTACTGCTTCAGCGCCGGGGAGCTCAAGCCCCTGGCCGCCTGCCCTCACGAGGTGGACAATGTCCGGCCTCTGGAGGAGCTGCCCGTCACGCCCATCCACCAGGCCTATATCGGCTCCTGTACCGGCGGCCGCTTCCATGATCTGCAGGCGGCGGCGGAGCTGCTGAAAGGGAAAAAGGTTGCCAAGGGCGTGCGCCTTCTCGTTTCCCCGGCCTCCCGGGAGGTCTGGCTCGCCTGCGACAGGGCCGGCATCCTCTCCGCGCTGGTTGAGGCCGGCGCCGTCATCCTGGGTTCCAGTTGCGGCGCGTGCCTGGGCGTCCATTCCGGCGCCATCGGAGCGGGGGAGGTCTGCGTATCCTCTACCAACCGCAATTTTATCGGCCGCATGGGCAGCAAGCGCGGGCAGGTTTATCTGGCCTCGCCTCTATCGGTGGCGGCCTCAGCCGTCACCGGGCGCCTCACGGATCCCCGGGAATTCTTATAAGGAGGAACAGCCATGTCTTTGATCGAAGGAAGAGCCCTGAAATACGGCGACAACATCAATACCGATATCATCTCGCCTCCGGCCTACATGGAACTGCCCATCGAGCAGGCGGCGAAGATGGCCATGAGCCCCGTGGACGAGAGTTTTGCCTCCACGGTGCGTCCGGGGGACATTTTCGTGGCGGAGAACAACCTGGGCTCCGGCTCCAGCCGGGAAACCGCGCCCTTGACGCTGAAGGCGCTGGGCATCCGCACTATTATCGCCCGGTCCTATGCCCGGATTTTTTACCGCAACTGCATCAACCTGGGGATCCTGGCGGTGGAGTGCCCGGACACGAATCGCATTTCCCGCTTTGACCGGCTTTCTCTGGACACGGAGGAGGGGCTGCTGCATAATCTGAGTACCGGGGAGACCTACCGCTGTGACAGAATCCCGCCCCACATCCTGGAGCTGGTGAACTGCGGCGGCCTGGTGGAATCCCTGCGGAAGAAGCTGGGCAAGGACTGAAAAAGGTCTCGCTTTGCCCCATTTCCCTCCGTCCCTATTTTACCCGTTCGCGCGGGGGGCATCAAGCAAAATGAAACACCACCTGTTTCCGAAGAGGAAACAGGTGGTGTTTCATTTTGAATCGGCGTGAAACAGTCCTCAGAACTGGCAGGGGGTCTCCTTCTCCACGCAGATATGGTGACCGCTGTAATTGCCGGGGACGGCCTCTTTCTGCGCTTTGGCGGCGGCCAGCAGCGGCGCGAAGCGGATGCCGGTATCATAGCCCATCTCGTTGAGCATCCACACCGTGTCCTCGGTGGACAGGTTGCCGGAGGCCCCGGGGGCGAAGGGGCAGCCGCCCAGGCCGCCCAGGGCGGTCTGCACACCGTCTACGCCGATCTCCAGAGCGGTCAGGGTGTTTACCATGCCGAGACCGCGGGTGTCGTGGAAGTGTACCTGAACCGCAAGCTCCGGGTAGGCTTCCTTCACGGCGCAGAGCACCCGGCGCACCTGCGCGGGATCCGCGATGCCGATGGTGTCGCACAGGGTCACGGAGCGCATGCCCGCCTCCCAGTAGGGCCGCAGAAACTCCACAGGCTGCTGCGGATCCAGGTATTTCCCCTCAAAGGGGCAGCCGAAGGTCGTGGCCAGATCCACGTCCAGCTGCAGATCGGGGTAAGTTTCCCGGATCTCCCGGAAGGCGGCCAGAGACTGCTCGTGGGTCCGGTTGATATTGGCCTTGTTGTGGCTGGTGCTGAGGGATACCACATAGCAGACCTTCCGCAGTCCCAGGGCGTAGGCGTTTGCAGCCCCGCGGAGATTGGGGACCAGAGCGAAATAGTCCCGGTCCGGGTATTTCTTCAACGCGTATTCCGCCACGGCGGCGGCGTCAGACATCTGGGGGATGGCCTTGGGACTGACGAAGGAGGTGATCTCCATGTGCTGCACGCCGGCCTCGGCCAGACGGTCGATGATGGCGATCTTTTCCTCCGTCGGGATCTGCATGCAGCTCACGCTCTGGAACCCGTCCCGGGGTCCCACCTCTACGATGGTAACTTTTTTCATGTGCTCGCCTCCTCAAATCGCGCCGCAGGCCTTCAGCTCCTTCAGCTCTTCTTCGCTCCGGCCAAGCCACTGACCGTAGATTCTCTCGTTGTCCTCTCCCAGACCCGGCGCGGGCTTCCGGGGGCAGGACTTGGTGCGCGTCAGCTTCTGCGCGGTGGCAGTGACGGCCAGCTTCCCGATGCCGGGCTGGTCGATCTCAGGGAACATGCCCCGGGCACCGGCGATCTGGGGGTCTTTCACCATGCGGTCGATGGTATTTACGGGGCTTGCGGGGCAGCCTGCGCTGTTGAGCAGCCGGTCCACCTCCTCAATGGTATGGCTCTTCGTCCAGGCGGAGACCAGCTCCCGCACCTGCTCGTGATTCGCCACCCGATCCTTCACCTCCGCAAAGCGGGGGTCGGTCTTCAGCTCGGGCTTGCCCATCACGTCGCAGAGAATGCCGAAGAGCTTGTTGTTGCCCGCCGCGACGATCACGTCCCCGTCCAGGGCGGGGAAGGAGTCATAGGGATAGGTGGATTCGTAGCGGTTGCCGATCCGCTGCGGGACGCGGCCCGTGGCCTGGTAGATCATGGTGATGTTTTCCATGGCGGAGGCGACGGAGTCCACCAGCGCCACGTCCACCTTTTCGCCGAGGCCGGTGCGCTGCTTGTTCACCAGCGCCGCCAGGACGCCCACGGCCAGGTTCAGACCGCCCAGCACGTCCCCCAGCGGAGTGCCGGATCGGGTTGCGGGCCCGTCGGGCCAGCCGGTGGTGCTCATCAGCCCGCCCATGGCCTGACCAACGATGTCATAGCCTGCCCTGCGGCTCAGAGGCCCGGTGTGACCAAAGCCGGAGACGGAGCCGTAGATGATGCCGGGGTTGACCTCCCGGAGCGTTTCATAGCCCAGACCCAGCTTTTCCATGGTGCCGGGGCGGTAGTTTTCGATGACCACGTCCGCCTTCTTCACCATGTCCAGGAACAGCTCTTTGGCTTTGGGATCCTTCAGATTCAGGCTGACGCCCAGCTTGCTCCGGTTGAAGTTTGCAAAGTACACGCTGTTGTCGTTGATGAAGGGTCCCATTTTACGGGTGTCGTCGCCGCCCTTGGGGTTTTCCACCTTGATGACGGTCGCTCCCATGTCCGCCAGCAGCATTCCGCAGTAAGGGCAGGCCAGAACTCTGCCCAGATCCAGGACGATCACGCCCTCCAGCAAACCTTTTTCCATGTTTCTCTCCTCTTATTTCAAATCATTTTGCGGCATTCTTCAATGCCTGAGAAAGCTGCACCGCCACCGCAACCGTGGCGCCCACCATGGGATTGTTGCCCATGCCGATGAAGCCCATCATCTCTACGTGGGCCGGCACGCTGGAGGAGCCGGCGAAGGTGGCGTCGGCGTACATACGGCTCATCATGTCGGTGTAGCCGTAGCTGGCGGGGCCGGCGGAGATGTCGTCCACGTTCAGGGTGCGTCCGATGCCGCCGCCGGAGGCGCAGGCAAAATAGCTGCGGCCGTGGTCGTTGCAGTATTTCTTGTAGGTGCCGGAGACGGGATGCTGGAACTTGATCATATTGGTGGCGTTGCCGGTGATGGACACGTCAACCTGTTCATGAACCATGATGGCAACGCCCTCCCGCATCTCGTTTGCGCCGTAGCAGCGGATCTCTCCCCGGGGGCCGGAGGAATAGCGCCGCTCCGAAACCAGCTCAAGACGGTCGTTCTCAAAATCGAAGCGGGTCTTCACATAGGTGAAGCCGTTGATGCGGGCGATGATGTCCGCAGCATCCTTGCCCAGACCGTTGAGCACGACCCGCATGGGGGTCTTGCGCACCCGGTTTGCGTTGAGGGCGATGCCCACCGCTCCTTCGGCGGCGGCAAAGCTCTCGTGTCCGGCCAGAAAACAGAAGCAGCGGGTGTCCTCGTGAAGGACCCGGGCCGCCAGCGCTCCGTGGCCAAGGCCGATCTGCCGCTGCTGGGCAACGCTGCCGTCCAGGCAAAAGGCCTGCAGTCCCTCGCCCAGGGTGTTTGCGATCACGCTGGGGTCGCTGTCGCCCCGACGAATGGCAGCCGCCGCACCCACGATGTAGGCCCAGGGCGCGTCCTCAAAGCAGATGGGCTGGATGCCCTTGACGGTAGCGTAAACGTCCAGTCCCGCGTCCCGGCAGAGCTGTTCAGCCTCCTCCAGGGATGCAATGCCGTTCTCCTGCAGGAAGGCCAGAATCTTGCCGATCTTCAGCTCGTAGTTTTCAAATTGGATCTTCATGCTGCGTCCTCCTCATTCTCTGCGGGGGTCGATGAGCCTGACTGCCTCCTGGTATCGCCCGTAGGTGCCACTGGCCTTGTCCAGCGCCTCCTGGGCGCTCATGCCGTCGGCGATATACCGCATCATCCGGCCGATGTGCACGAAACGGTAGCCGATGATGCGGTCTTCCTCATCCAGGGCCAGCTTCTGCACATAGCCTTCTGTGAGATTCAGGTATCGGGGCCCTTTGTCCACAGAACCGTAGGCCGTACCGACCTGGCTGCAGGTGCCGGCGCCCAGATCCTCAATGCCGGAGCCCACGGCGAGACCCCCCTTGGTGAAGGCGGATTGGGAGCGGCCGTAGCACAGGTTCAGGAAGATCTCACGCATGGCAACATTGATGGCGTCGCACACCAGGTCCGTGTTGATGGCCTCCAGTATGGTCTTGCCGGGCAGGATCTCGCTTGCCATGGAGGCGGAGTGGGTCATGCCGGAGCAGCCCACGGTCTCTACCAGTGCTTCCTGGATGATCCCGTTTTTTACATTCAGGGTCAGCTTGCAGCCGCCCTGCTTCATGGCGCAGGTGGCGACGCCGTGACTAAAGCCGGAGACCTGGGTGACCTCCTTGACCTCGTCGTAGCTGCCCTCCTGGGGGATGGGTGACATCCCGTTGGGGCAGCAGGCGCGCACGGGGTACATATCCTCCAAAGAACGCGTTTTCTCCATACATTTTCTCCTTATCGAATATGGTAGGCGGGCGATGGTTGGGCTGTGGCCTCGCTTCTGCCTGTTCAGGCAAGCAAAAAAGATGCCAAGTTGGAAAGAAAAATGATGTTTCTCTTCCCAACTGGCATCTTTTTTGCTTAAATACAGATATTAGAACCGGCACATCATCTATGAGGAGGTAAAGCCATGCAAACCTATACCATTACGCCCATCTGCGCCGGCGTGTTCCAAGGCGCGGAGAAATCCAATTTCGCATATCAGAAGGACCCCGGAGTCAAGCTCAAAGCGCCCATCCTCATGTATCTGGTGCAGGGGAACGGTCTTTGCATGCTGGTAGACACCGGCGGCAGCGGCGAGGAATGGGCGGCGAAGCATCATCACCGTATCGTCCAGACGGAGGACATGATCCCCGTGAACGCGCTGCGCAAGCTGGGCGTGGAGCCGGAGGATGTGCAGATCATCGTCAACACGCATCTGCACTGGGATCACTGTTGGAGCAACGGCTGCTTCCCCAACGCGAAGATCTATGTGCAGAAGCGGGAGATCCAGTTCGCGCTCTGCCCCATCCCCACCCAGTACACCTATTATGAGTCTCCTCAGATCGGCCTGCGCCCCTCCTGGCTGGACGGCGTGGAACGCATGGAAATCATCGACGGAGATTACGCCCTCTGCGATGGGATCGACCTGCTGCTCTCTCCGGGACATACGCCTGGCTTCCAGTGCGTCTATGTAAACACCACCGACGGCCGCTATCTCATTACCAGCGACAGTACCGGCATCACGGAAGCCTGGGAGGACAAGCAGACCTGGGGTCTCCCCACGCCCTCCGGCATCCATGTGAACCTGCTGGAATACTACGAGACCATTCGCAGACTCTACCCGCTGGCGGATCAGGCCCATATTTTGGCCGGACACGACGCCTCCGTTCTGGAGCACAGCGTATACCCATATAAATAAGGAAAACGCGTAAAAGCACCGCCCGACAGTTCACAGCTCTGTCGGACGGTGCTTTTGCGCTTGGCTGCCTATTCTTCCTTTCCATCTTTCCGCTCCTCCAGCCTGCGCCAGAGGGTGGTGCGGCCGATGCCCAGCTGCCGGGCGGCTTCGCTGTGGTTGTTGCCGCAGCGGGCCAGGATCGCGTCGATATACAGCGCCTCTGCCTGATCGTGCATCTGGCGCAGACTCATATCTGCCGGCAGGCAGAAGCGGATCGTCTCGCTTTCCCGGTCGGAATGGCTCTCGCTTCGCAGCAGCTCCGGGGAGAGCTCATCCTCCTGCAGACTGAGGATCAGGGAAAGCCTGTCGCAATAGCTTTTGAGCTCCCGAATGTTGCCGGGCCAATCGTGACAGGCCATCCGGCACAGCTCCCGCTGCAGCTCCTCCCGCCGCTCCGGGGAGAGTGTCTTCTCAAAATCACGCCCCAGAAAATGCCTGCAGAGCAATGTGAGATCCTCGCCCCGCTCCCGCAGGGGAGGGATCTCCACCGTGAAGACGCTGAGCCGGTAGTACAGATCCTGCCGGAACTCGTCCTGCTGTACCATGCGCAGGAGATTTTTGTTGGTGGCGCTGATGATGCGGCAGTTTACGGAGGTGATCTTGTTGTCGCCCACCCGCATGATCTCTTTCTCCTGCAGGACCCGCAGCAGCCGGGACTGCAGGTATTTGGGCATTTCTCCGATCTCGTCCAGGAAGATGGTGCCGTTGTGGGCCAGCTCAAACAGGCCGGGCTTGCCCTCCTTACGCGCTCCGGTGAAGGCTCCCGGGGCGTAGCCGAAAAGCTCGCTTTCCAGCAGCTGCTCGGGGATGGCGGCGCAGTTGACGGTGACGAAGGGGCCGGAGGCATATTTGCTGGCGTTATGGATGCTGTGGGCGAAAAGCTCCTTGCCGGTGCCCGATTCTCCCTCCAACAGCACGGGGGCGGTGGTGCGGGCGTAGAGCCCGGCCAGGGTTTTGGCGCGTATCAGCCCGGGGGAGGTGCCCAGGATATCGTCAAAGCTGTATTTGGCCACGAAGCCCTTCTGGCTCAGCTGACGGCGGATCTGCCCCTCCAGCAGCTGGATGCGGCTCACGTCCTGATAGGTGCTGACGGTGCCGATAAATTCCCGATTCAGATAGATGGGGATGTGGTTTGCGTTCACGGTGATGTCCCGCACCTGCTCCAGCTGGTCGGTGCGCTTGTCGAAGCGGTCGAAGGATCGGATGGCGGAGCTTCCCACCGGGGTGTCGTAAATGCTCTGTCCCACCAGACTGCGGCGGCTCATGCCGAACATGCGGGCAAGCGCGGGGTTGAACACCGAAATCTTGCCCTCCTCGTCCGCCACGCAGATGCCTTCCGCCAGGGCGTCGAAGGCGCGGCGCAGGCGCAGGGCGCGTTTTTTCTCTTCCCGTGCGTTCTGGATCACGTCCACCGCCTCCTGCATGACGCGGTAGGCGCTCTCCTCGCCGATCTCGATTTCCACTGCCGGCAGATCCACCAGCGCGGCGTTTTTCACGCCCTCCGCGCCGCCTACGTAGACGGTGCAGCCGTCAGCCTTGACCTGGGCGGCCAGCTGTTCCAGATCCTGGTGGTTGTGAAACTGGTACTGCACGATCTCCCGGCCGCAGATGGCGGCCACCTGCTCCGTCTCGAAAATCGGCCGCTGGTAGTTGACAAAAGCCACCTTGCCGCTTTTCTCCGGCAGCGTCCGCAGGGTGGAGAGCAGGTCGAAAGGGGAGATGGGAACCAGCACGACGGGAATGGGCACATTGTCCTTGATATACTTGCCGGTGCCGCCCTTGCTGATGATGATGTCCACCTTGTCGGCGATGCGGCGGGCTTCCTGCACGGCATCGTCAAAGGAAGCGTAAATGTCGATGATGGTGATGTTCGTCCCCTTCACCAGGTTCTTCAGCATGCTGGAGAGCTTGGGGTAGGTGGCGATGATGGCGACGGTCATGGGTTCGCTGACGGACAGGCTGCTTCTGGTGCTTCGGTTCTGCATGGTCCCGGCCTCCCTTCCTGTGTTTCAATTCAGTATAACATGAAACAGCGGCGGAAAACCAGCTTCCGGCCATCTCTGAAAAATAAAGTTGGCATAAATTTTGCTTAAGAAAGAATAGTGCCGCCTGTTTCAGCGGCCATTATGGGGGGGAAGCGGGCTTCCCCGGCAAGGAAAGGATGATCCTATGTATTCAGATATGACGCCCTACCGCGTGGTCATTCAGCGCGGCGGCACCAGCAAGGGCATTTTCATCAAGGAGAACGAACTTCCCAAGGATCCGGAGGCCCGGGCAAGGGTGATCCGGGGTATATTCGGAACCCCCGACCGTCGGGAGATCGATGGCCTGGGCGGCGCGGATGTACTCACCAGCAAGCTTGCCATCATCGGCCCGCCGAGCTGCGATGGGGCGGATGTAGACTATACCTTCGCCCAGGTCAGCTTCGACACGGAGCTGATCGACTACGGCGGAAACTGCGGCAACATTTCCGCCGGCGTGGGCCCTTTTGCCATTGACGAGGGCCTTGTGGCCGCGGTGGAGCCTGTGACCCGGGTGCGCATCCACCAGGTGAACACCAACTGCATCCTCTATGCCGACGTGCCGGTGAAGGACGGCAAGGCCGCCGCCATGGGGGACTGCCGCATCGCCGGGGTTCCCGGCACCGGCGCCCGGATCCTGCTGGACTTCCACAATACCGTGGGCTCCACCACCGGCAAGCTTCTTCCCACCGGAAATCCCACGGATCTGGTCCACGTGGAGGGCTACGGCGATTTCGAGGTCTCCATCGTGGATGCGGGCAACGTCCTGGTTTTCATCGAGGCTTCCAGCCTGGGCCTGCGCGGGACGGAGACCTGCTCCGAGATCGAGGCCGACAAGGCTCTGACCGACAAGATCGAGGCCATCCGCGCCACCTGTACCGTGAAGATCGGCATGGCCGCCACCTTGCGGGAGGCCACGGAGAAGAGCGCCTACGTGCCCTTCTTCGCCATCGTGAGTCCCAGCGCCGATTATCTGGTGGCAAACGACGGCAGCACCGTCCGGGCGGAGCAGGTGGATCTTGTGAGCCGCCTCAGCTTCATGCTCCACATGCACAAGACTTATCCCGGCACCGGTACGGTCTGCACCGGCGCCGCGGCCAGGATCCCCGGCACTCTGGTGTACAAGCTTCTCTCTCCCGAGGCCCGGGAACGGGGCGTGCTGCGCATCGGCCATCCCGGCGGCATCATCACCGTGGACGCCCGCGCCGAGGATCCGGAGGGGACGCGCTTTGCGTCTCTTGCCTATGAGCGCACCTCACGCCGGATCATGGACGGCATCTGCTACGTGAAGAACGACAGGCTGTAAACGAGACGGTTTTTGCGGCAGATTTTGTGATACAATAGAGAAAAACGCAGGCAGCCCCTGCTTGAAAGGAGGAGAGCGAATGGATTTCTTTCATCTGGAACAACAGCTGCGGCAGGAACTGCACCTGACGCCGGAGATGCTGCAGTCGCTCTCCGTCCTGCAGATGAACGCAGAGGAGCTGCAGGATTTTCTCAACCGCAGCCTGGAGGAGAATCCAGTGCTGGAGGCGGAGGATTCCGCCCGGCGGGAAAAGGAAGCGGCGGAGCTTCTGCAGCGCTTCCGCTGGCTGGACAGCCGGGCGGTGAGCCCCGGCGCGTCTCTGGCGGCGGTGGACCCGGCCCAGGAGCCCGGCGCGCTGCCCCAGGAGCTGGAGAGCCTGTTCTTCTTCCTGCGGGATCAGCTGCAGCGGCTTCACCTTCCCCGGCCGCTGGAGGCGCTGACGGAGTATCTTTGCCGGCTGCTGGACGAGAACGGCTACCTGGATCCGGAGGATCTGGAGGACCTGCTGGACCGCAGGATCCCAGGAGATCTGCTGGAGACGGCGGTGGAGACGCTTCAGAGCCTGGAGCCTGCAGGCGTGGGCGCCAGGAGCCTGGCGGAGTGTCTGCTGCTGCAGCTGCAGCGCAGGAGGCCGTCCCAGCCCCTGGCAGAGCGGATCTGCCGGGAGCATTTGAGCGCTCTGGGCGAGCGACGCTATCGCGCCATTGCCCACAGCCTTCGCGTTTCCGAGGCGGAGGTGGAGCAGGCGGCGCGGGTGATCGCGTCTCTGGATCCCAAGCCCTGCCGCAGCTTTGCCGGGCGTGAGCCGGTCCAGTATGTCCGGCCGGATGTGCTGGTGCTGCGAGAGGGAGAGAATCTGCAGGTGCTCGTCAACGACTATTTTCTGCCCCGTCTCTCTCTGAACCGGACCTATGCGCAGCTTTATGAGAGCAGCGAGGACGAGGAGGTCCACGCTTATCTGCAGAAGAAGATCCAGCAGGCCAAGTGGCTGATGGACAGTCTGGCTCGCCGGGGAAACACCCTGCGGCGCTGTGTGGAGACTATTCTGGAGCTGCAGCGGCCCTTCTTCCTGGGCACCCGGGAGGATTTGGCGCCCATGACCCTCTCTCTTCTGGCAGAGCGGCTGGATCTGCACGTGTCCACGGTTTCACGCGCCCTGCGGGGCAAGGTTCTCCAGTGCTGGCGGGGAAGCTATCCCATCCAAAAGCTCTTCAGCCGTTCCACAGGCGATCAGGACATTTCCGCCCAGGCTATCCGTCGGCGGATCTGCCAGCTGGTGGAAGGGGAGGACAAGAACCGACCCTACAGCGATGAAAAGCTGCGGGAGCGGCTAGCCGCCGAGGGGATCTATATCGCCCGGCGCACAGTGGCCCAGTACCGGGTATCCTGCGGGATCCCAAGCTCCACAGCGCGGCGGGAACGGGCCGAAGGCCACCTGAAGCAGAAGGGGTAAGAGTATGAACCTGGAATTCGGCTTCGGCAGCGGAACGCAGTCTGTTTCGCTGCCGGAGGAAAATCTGATGGGCGTCCTCCGGGCTGCGCCGGTGCAGCGCGCCGGCAGCGAAGAGGAGGAGCTGCGCCGCGCCCTGCGGGAGCCTGTTGGCAGCCCACCGCTGCGGGAGCTTGTGCGCCCGGGGGAGACCGTTGCCATTGTGACAAGCGACGTGACCCGTCCCATGCCTACCGCCAGGGTCATGCCCGTGCTGCTGGACGAGCTGTACGCCGCGGGGATCCGCCGGGAGGACATCACTCTGGTCTTCGCCTGTGCGACCCACCGCCACCATACGGATGTGGAGCGCCGCCGCCTGGCGGGTGAGCGGGCCTGGGCGGAAATCTGCTGCGCGGACAGCGATCCTGACGACTGCCTTTATCTGGGCAGGACGGCGGCGGGAACGCCGGTGAATATCACCCGCCGGGTTGCGGAAGCAAATCGGAGGATCTGCCTGGGCAATGTGGAGTATCACTACTTCGCCGGCTATTCCGGCGGGGCCAAGGCCATCATGCCCGGCTGCTCCACCCTTTCCGCCATAGAGAACAATCACGGCAGGATGCTCCTTCCCGGCGCATGTGCCGGAGAACTCGCGGCCAATCCTGTCCGGCAGGATCTGGAGGAGGCCGCCGCCATATGCGGCGTGGATTTCATCCTCAACGTGGTGCTGGGCGAGCACAAGGAGATCCTGCGGGCCGAGGCGGGCGAGCTTATCGCCGCTCACAGGCGGCTCTGCGCCTTTTTGGATCTGGTTTACCGCAGGGAGCTGAAAACGCCCGCGGATATCGTCATCGCCAGTCAGGGCGGGGCGCCGAAGGATCTGAACCTGTACCAGACCCAGAAAGCGCTGGACAATGCCTCTCGCGCGGTGCGGGAGGGAGGTGTCATCATCCTCGTCGGCTCCTGTCGGGAGGGATTGGGCGGAGAGGTCTTCCGGGAATGGATGACCGGCGCCGCCTCACCGGAGGAGATTCTGGAACGCTACCGGCGAGAGGGCTTCCGGCTTGGCGCCCATAAGGCGGCGGCTATTGCCCGCGTGCTGTGCAAGGCGCAGGTTTTCCTGGTTTCGGAGATGGAGGAGTCCCTGGTGCGTTCCGTGCTTCTGACGCCCCAGCCCTCCGCCCAGGCTGCGCTGGACGCGGCTTTTGCCCACCTGGGCCGACAGGCCCGGGTGCTTGCCATGCCCTGCGCCGGCTCCACACTGCCGTGCCTGGCTCCGACATAAGCGGAGACCGGGCACGTTTTGTTTTATCAAACTCAAGGACAGGAGGCTATGCCATGCCTTATACAGTCAGTGAAAAGATCATCCTTTCCCATCTGCTGGAGGGCACTTTGGAACGCGGGTGCCCCATCCTCCTGCGCATCGACCAGACCCTGACCCAGGACCTCACCGGGATTCTGGTGTGTCAGTTCCTGGACGCGGTGGGCCCGGAGCGCCTGGGAGTCGAGCGCATGTGCGTCTATGCGGACCACAAGACCGTGGAGACCGACGCCGAGAGCGCCGACGATCACCGCTTTCTGAAGACTACTGCGGAGCATTACGGGGCGATCTTCTCCAAAAACGGCAACGGGATCTGCCACTTTCTGCAATGCCAGCGATTTGCCGCCCCCGGCAAGACGCTCCTGGGGAGCGACAGCCATACGCCCACCAGCGGTGCGCTGGGGATGCTGGCCATCGGCAGCGGTGGGCTGACGGTGGCGGAGAGCACTCTGGGCATGGGCTTTCGCATGTCCATGCCCCGGATCATGAACATCCGCCTGCGCGGCGCGCTGCGGCCGGGCTGCTCTGCCAAGGATGCTGCGCTGGAGCTGCTGAGGCGTCTGCGTGTTTCGGGAGGTCGGGGCTATATTCTGGAGTTTACGGGGGAGGGCGTTGGGGGCCTCTCGGTGTCCCAGCGGCAGACTCTCTGCAATATGAGCATCGAGACCGGCGCCTATACCGGCATCTTCCCCTCCGACGAGAACACCCGCGCCTTCCTGCGGGCCCAGCAGCGGGAGGAGGACTACATCCCGCTGAAGGCGGACGAGGGCGCGGTGTATGACGAGGAGCTGGAGCTGGATTTGAGCATGCTTGAGCCGCTGGTGGCCCGTCCCAGCATGCCGGACAATGTGGCCCCCGTGCGGGAGACAGAACTGCGCCCCGACAGCGTGTTCATCGGCAGCTGCACCAACGGCAGCTTCCAGGATATCGCCCGCGCCGCCCAGATCCTGCGGGGAAGGAAGGTCCACCCCGATATCGACCTTACGGTGGGACCCGGCAGCCGCCAGGTGCTGCGGCAGCTTTTGGACACCGGCGTGCTGCAGGTGCTGCTGGACGCCGGAGCCAGAATCCTGGAGTGCTCTTGCGGCCCCTGCATCGGCATCGGCCAGGTTCCGCCCCATCAGGGGGTGACGGTCCGCACCAGCAACCGCAATTTCCCCGGCCGCAGCGGAAGCAAGGACGCCTCCGTCTATCTGGTCAGTCCGGAGACCGCAGCGGCCACCGCCGTTACGGGGCGCCTGACAGACCCGCGGGAGCTCCTGCCGGAGCACTTTGAGCCGGTGGAGGAGCCGCTCTCCGCGCCGGTGGACGATTCGGCCCTGCTTCGACCGTCGGATCCACGGGGCCGGCGGGACAGGCCCATTCTGCGCGGCCCGGGCATCAGCGAGCTGCCCACCCGCGGCCCCCTGCGGGATCGGATCGAGGGTGTCATTGGCATCATAACCGGGGACGGCATCACCACCGACGATATCATTCCCTCCACACCGGAGACCAACCGGGTGAACGCCGATATTCCGCGCCTTGCGGAGCATACATTTCTTTATCTGGATCCGGGCTACGCGGCCCGGGCCCGGGCGGCGGGCTGCTCGGCCATCGTAGGCGGGGAGAATTACGGCCAGGGCTCAAGCAGAGAAAGCGCGGCGCTGCTCCCCATGTTTCTGGGCGTAGAGCTGGTGCTTGCGCGGAGCTATGCCCGGATCCACCGGGAGAATCTGATCAACTACGGCATTCTGCCCCTTACCTTCGCCCGGCAGGAGGATGTTGCGCTTTTGCGGCAGGGCGAGCGCTTTGTGCTGCGCAATGTGCTGCAGGGCCTGGAGCGGGGCGAGCTGCTGCTGGAGCTGCCGGGCAGGGATCTCGCCATCCCGGCGCGACTGGATGCAAACGAATATGAAAAACGAGTGCTGCGTCTCGGCGGGGCGCTGAACGATCTGAAACAAAAGGCGCAAGGAGGTAAAAAAACGACATGAATTTGCTGGAAATGAGCAGAACCGTCCGCTGTGATATTCTGACCATGGTGAACCGGGCAGGATCGGGCCATCCCGGCGGGTCACTTTCCGCTGCGGATCTGCTGGTGGGACTGTATTTCGGAGGCTTCCTTCGGGTGGATCCCAGTCGGCCGGATTGGGAGGGCCGGGACCGTTTTATCCTCTCCAAGGGCCACGCCGCCCCGGTGCTGTACAGCGTGCTGGCCCGAAAGGGCTTTTTCCCGGTGGAAGAACTGTGGACCCTGCGCCGGCTTGGCAGCATCCTGCAGGGGCATCCCCACCGGGGGAGCACGCCGGGCCTGGACTGCTCCAGCGGCTCTCTGGGTCAGGGGCTATCCATTGCAAACGGCCTGGCGCTTGGTTTTCGTCTGCAAGGCAGGGACAATCGGGTCTTCTGTCTGCTGGGAGACGGGGAGCTGCAGGAGGGCCAGATTTGGGAGGCGGTGATGACCGCGGCCCAGCACGGGTTGGACAATCTCTGCGCCATCGTGGACTACAACCACGTCCAGCTGGACGGGACGACGGAGGAGATCAAAGACCTGGGGGATCTCTGCGCAAAGTTCCGGGCTTTTGGCTGGCATGTGATCGAGCTGGACGGCCACGACATGGAGCAGATCCTTGCGGCATACCGGCTGGCGGAGTGTTTCAAGGGAAAACCCAGCGTGCTGATTGCCAATACGGTGAAGGGCAAGGGCGTCTCCTTCATGGAGGGGGACTGCGCCTGGCACGGAGCCGCGCCAAATGACAGGCAGCTGCAGGAGGCCCTTGCGGAGATCAGAGGGGAGGAGCAGAAATGAAGCAAACGATCCCGATGCGGGACGGATACGGCAAAGCCCTGCTGGAGCTCTGCGCCAGGGGCGAGCAGATCATGGTGCTGGATGCGGACGTGGCCAAGTCCACCCGCACGGTCTGGGTGCGGGAGCAGTTTCCCGAGCGCTTCCTGGATATGGGTATTTCCGAGCAGGACATGGTGGGCACCGCCGCGGGCCTGGCTCTCTCCGGCGTTACGCCCTTTGTGTCCACCTACGGGGTGTTCCTGGCGGGGCGGGCCTGGGATCAGATCCGCACCACCGTGTGCTACAACAATCTGGGAGTGAAACTGGCCGGCGCTCATGCCGGCATCTCCGTCGGCCCGGACGGGGCCACCCACCAGGCGCTGGAGGATCTGGCGCTGATGCGGGTTCTGCCGAACATGACCGTGCTGGCCCCCTGCGACGCGGAGGAGACGCGCAAGGCCACCCTGGCCATGGCAAAGCTGCCGGGGCCCTGCTTCATTCGCTTCGGCCGAGAAGCGGTCCCGGTGATCACGGAGGAGGATACGCCCTTTGAGATCGGCCGGGCACGGCTTTGCCGTTCCGGCGGGGACGTAACGGTGTTTGCCTGCGGCGCTATGGTCTATGAGGCGCTGCAGGCGGCGGAGAGTCTGGACGGGGATGGGATCTCCGTCCGGGTGTACGACCTGCATACTGTCAAGCCGCTGGACGAGGAGGCGATCCTTGCTGCGGCAGAAGAGACGGGCTGCCTGGTCACGGCAGAGGAACACCAGGAGGCTGGGGGCATGGGCAGCGCTGTGGCGGAGCTGCTGGCGAAAAAGGCTCCCGTTCCGCTGGAGACTGTGGCTGTGCGGGACAGCTTCGGCCAGTCCGGCCAGCCCGGAGAGCTGATGGAACGTTACGGCCTGGACCGAAACGGCATCACCGCGGCGGTCCGCAGGGCCCTGGCCCGAAAGGGATGACGCGCCGCGGCGCCTCATCAAACCCGATCGCGTCTTTCCGGCAAAGCGAGAATAAAACGAGAGAACCGGCGGTGCCCTGTACTGAACAGGGTGCCGCTTGGTTTTTGCGTCAGGATGCGCCGCTCTGCCTGGGCGAGGTTGACGCGCAGACAGAAAAATCAGTCCACGATGTAATCAATAATCTCGCCTTGAAAAGAGTGGGATCGGATGCTATAATGACACGAAAGATCAAAAGCGGGTCGGCCCTCGCCCAACCCGCCTCCGAAAAATGGATTTCGTGCAGTACGCACAAAGGAGAAGAATATGCCATCCAACAAGCTTGCAAGAACCAACGACGATATCCAGTTCGTCCTCTCCCGGCTGATTCCCCAGGTCAAGGACCCGCGGGTGCAGCAGGGGATGATCAGCGTCACCCGGGTGGAGACCACCGGCGATTTGCGCTACGCCAAGGTCTGGCTCTCCGTGCTGGGACTGGAAAATGAAAAAGAATTCAAGAAGGGCCTGAAGTCCGCGGCGGGCTGGCTGCGGCATGAGCTGGGCCAGGCCATGACCCTGCGCTACACCCCGGAGCTGGTCTTCGAGGTGGATCACAGCATCGAATACGGCGCCCATATCAATGAGGTCATCAACTCCCTGGACATCCGTCACGATGAGGACGAGAGCGATGAGAGCTGAGCAAGCTGCCGCCTGGCTCGCGGCAAGGGATCGCTTTCTGCTGGTGACCCACCGGAACCCGGACGGGGACACCATGGGCAGCGCCGCCGCCCTTTGCTCCGCCCTGCGCCGCAGCGGCAAGACGGCGTACCTCTGGCCCAATCCCCAGGTGATCGCCAAGCTTCTGCCCTTTACCGAGTCCTATAATGCTCCGGCGGACTTTGCGCCGGACTGCGTGGTGTCGGTGGACGTGGCCACGGAGAAAATGTTTGCCGAAGGCTTTGCCGGCCAAGTGGAGCTCTGCATCGACCACCACCCCAGCAACAGCCACTATGCGGGGGAGGAGTGCATCGACCCTGCCCGGGCCGCCACCGGGGAGATCGTTCTTCGGATCATCAAGACCCTCTGCGGGGACTTGACGAAGGAGGAGGCTGACCTCCTGTACATCGCCCTCTCCACCGACTGCGGCTGCTTTCAGTACGCCAACACCGACGCCTTTGCCCTGCGGGATGCGGCGGAGCTGCTGGAGGCCGGGGCGGACAACGCCCGGCTGAACCTGCTCTTTTTCCGCAAGGTCTCCGTTCCCCGCATCAAGCTGGAGGGGCTCATTTACCAGAACATGAGCTTCCACCGGGACGGGCAGGTGGTCGTGGCACTGGTCACGGACGAGATGCTGGCCCTTGCCGGCGCCAGCGAGGACGACTGTGACGATCTGGCCGGCCTTGCCGGCAGAGCCGAGGGCGGCCGCGTCTATATCACCATCCGGGACTGGCCCGGCGGCGCCAGCAAGGTCTCCGTCCGCTCTCAGGAGGATTTTGACAGCTGCGCGCTCTGCGCCCGCTTTGGCGGCGGCGGCCACAAGATGGCCGCGGGCTGCAATCTCCCCGTGCCGCCTCTGGAGGCGCGAGATCTGCTGCTGAAAGCCATCGACGAGGTTCTGGCATGAACGGCATTTTGCTGATCGACAAGCCCGCCGGCTGGACCAGCAGCGATGTGGTGGCCAAGCTTCGGGGCGTGCTGCACGAGCGGCGCATCGGCCACTCCGGCACCCTGGACCCCATGGCCACGGGCCTGCTTGTGGTCTTCGTGGGCCGCGGCACCCGGGCTGTGGAGTTTGCGGAGAGCCACGAGAAGCGTTATCTGGCCTCCCTGCGCCCCGGCCTTGTCACCGATACCCAGGACGTCACCGGCACGCCCATCGGCGGCAGCCCTCGTGCGCTGTCCGATGCGGAGCTGGAGGATGCGCTGCGGCGCTTTCGGGGGGAGATCGACCAGATCCCGCCCATGTACTCCGCCATCAAGGTGAAGGGGCAGAAGCTCTATGAGATCGCCCGCCGGGGCGGCGAGGTGGAGCGGAAGCCCCGGCGCGTCCGCATCGCGGAGCTGCGCCTGCTCGGCAGGGACGGGGAGGATGTTCTGCTGGATGTGCGCTGCTCTAAGGGCACCTATATCCGCACCCTCTGCCACGATATTGGCCAGGCGCTTGGCTGCGGCGCCTGTATGAGCGCCCTGCGCCGCCTGGAGGCGGGGGACTTCTCTCTGGAGGACGCCTATACCCTGGAGCAAGTGCAGCGCGCCGCCGACGAGGGGAGGGCGGAGGAGCTGCTGCTCCCGGTGGATCGGCTGTTTGCCGCCTATCCCGCGCTGTGTCTCAGCGCCGCGGAGGAGCGGAGGCTCCGTGTGGGCGCCGCCCTTTCGCGGCCGGAAGCGGCGGGTGAATACCGCGTTTACGCGCCGGACGGCGCTTTTCTCGCGCTCGGCAGACTCCGGGACGGAGATCTGCGGAGCATCAAAAGCTTTTTTGAGGTCACGACCTGATGGAAGAAAAACAAAGAGTCATCGCGCTGGGCTTTTTTGACGGCGTGCATATCGGCCACGGCGAGCTGCTCAAGCGCACCAAGCAGCGGGCGGCGGAGCGGGGGGCCATGCCCTCGGTGCTGAGCTTTGACGTCCACCCGGATACCTTGGTGTTCGGCAAAGAGGTGCCCCTCATCAACAGCGCCATTGGCCGGGAGGAGATCATCCGCCGCTGCTACGGTATCGATAACGTGGTATTCATTCACTTCAGCCCCTATGTGATGCATATGGACTGGCGGGATTTTCTGGACAGTCTGGTGCAGGATCTGCAGGTCTGCGCCATCGTGGTGGGGCATGACTTCTGCTTCGGCTACAAGGGCCTGGGCAATGCGGAGCGATTGAGGGAATACTGCGCGGAGCACGACCTGGGCTGCGACGTGATCCCCCCGGTGATGCTGGACGGGCAGATCGTCAGCTCCACCCGGATCCGGGAGCTTATCTCCTCTGGGCAGATCGAGGAGGCCAACCGCTGGTTGGGTCATCCCCATACCCTGTCCGACACGGTCCACTCCGGCTATCACCTGGGACGAAAGCTGGGCACGCCCACCATCAACATGTTCTTCCCCCAGGGGGTCGTGGTCCCGAAGCACGGGGTCTATGCCAGCAAGGTCTATCTGGATGGCGGCGCCTCTTATATCGCGGTGACCAACGTGGGCGTGCGCCCTACCGTCAGCGATGACGATCGGGTCAGTGTGGAGAGCCATCTGCTGGATTATTCCGGCAATCTCTACGGCCGCCAGGCCAGAGTGGAGTTCTATGCTTTCCTCCGGGGCGAGAGCAAGTTTGAGAGCTATGAGGCTCTGTCCGAGCAGATCCATCGGGACGCGGAGACGGCGAGAGCCTATTTTGCCGCAAAAGCCTGAAAAAGAAGAAAAGTCCTCCCGAGCAGGAGGACTTTTCCTCGGACAGTGACTCAACCAACGGTTGAAATATGAGATTCAACTGAAAAGTTATTGGCAAAACGGCGTTTTCCCTGCTACGCTTGCGGCGAAAAGGGCGGCGCGCAGCCTGAAAAACAGACAGGAGGATTCGACGATGAACGAAATACTTGGCAACAACATCATGACGCTTCGCAAGGCCAACGGACTGACCCAGGAGCAGCTTGCCTCTGCTCTGGGCATCTCCTTCCAGGCGGTCAGCAAGTGGGAGACGGGCAACTCCTGCCCGGACATTTCCACGCTGCCCCTGCTGGCGGACCTCTTCTCCGTGAGCGTGGATCAGCTGATCGGCCGGGTGCCCCTCATGGGTCTGCCCGAAGAGGAGAAGCAGCAGGCGCCGGAGGCGGAGCCTGCTGATGCGCCCGACGCGGAGCCCGGCCCGGTCTTGTCTCTGCCCTGGCCGGATGACGACAGCTTCTACATGGTGCTCTTCCACGGGCACACCCTGATCGGCAGCCAGGAGGAGCGGGAGAAGAAGACCTGCTTCGAATTCCAGTACGAGGGCCCGGCGCAGAACATCTTCAGTGATTTCTCGGTCCAGGTGGACGGGGACGTGGAGGGCTCCGTCAAGGCCGGCGCGGAGGTCCGCTGCGGCGACGTGGGCGGCAAAGTGGACGCCGAAACGGGCGTGGACTGCGGCGATGTGGGCGGCTCGGTCAAGGCCGGCGGCGGCGTGAACTGCGGCGATGTGGGCGGCAGCGTCAGCGCCGGCGGCAGCGTGAACTGCGGCGATGTGGGCGGCGGCGTGAACGCCGGCGGCAATGTGGACTGCGGGGACGTAGGCGGCGACGTGAGCGCCGGCGCCAGCGTAGACTGCAACGACGTGGGCAAAAACGTCTATGCCGGAACACGGGTCGACTGCGACAGCGTGAATGGAACGGTGATAGCCGGCGGTTCTTCGCCGCGGAAAAAAGGGGTGAATCGCCGGGATAACGAGGACGACTTTGACCTGGAGCTGGACGAAATGATCGACCGTCAGGTGGAGGACAGCGTCCGCTTCGGACAGGATCTGGGTCAGCGCATTTCGGACGCGGTGCAGAAGGCCATCGACGGGAAGTTCCGCTTCCGTCGGCAGGAGAAAAACCCCGAGGAGCAGGACGAAGAATAATAAACGAAAACCGAGGGTGCAAACGCATCCTCGGTTTTAACGTATGAGTTACTGCTTGCTGGCGGGGCGGTTCTTCCGGGAGGAATGGCCCCGGCCCCGACGGCGGGACTGGGCGGACTTGGCCTTGTAGAAGTCCTGCATCTCCCCGTCGGCCTCATAGATCAGCTTGTTGGCGGTCCAGGAGCCGTTCACCGGATCCTTGCGGAAGCGCACCCGGGACAGGAAAGAGCCGTCCTCCGGGCAGGCGAATAGATTCATGTAGCGCTGGTCGCCCTGATTGACCCAGCGGACGCCCTCCAGCGGCTTGCCGCAGACCGGGCAGACAATGGCGTCCAGCCGCTCGTCCGCGAAGGCGGCGGCCTTGCTCTCAAAGCCCTCGTAGCTCTCGTGCAGCAGCGCGTCCGGCCCGCTGCTCTCGGCGGCGGGTTTGAAGTTCGGCATCCGGGAAGCCAGGATCTTTCCCGCCTCGGGATAGAGACGCAGACCCTCCTTCATGTCTAGATGGGTGCTGACCAGGGCGGTGTTGTAGGCGTCGCCCAACGCGTCGTGGGCCACCCGGGTCTGCTCGATCTCAAAATGCTCCATGGCGCTGGCCAGAGACTTCTGGTTCTTGTCGCCGCCGGTCTGCAGGTTGTAGATGAGCTGCAGATTGATCCAGCCGTCGATCCAGTCCCAATCCAGGTCGTGAATGATGATGTTCTGCTCCAGGATGCCCTGGTCGTCGCAGCCCCAGGTCAGGAAGGTGACTCCGTCCCCGCACCAAGCGCGAAACTGCTCCATGGCGTCCGGAAAGCTGAGCCCGCGGGCCAGCCGTTCCTTGTCAAAGCCGGTGATTTTCTTGACCTTGTAGTGCATCCGCCGGAAGTATACAGGCTTCACGTCCACGGAGAACTCCTCGGTGGGACGCATATTTTCGTCCAGCTTGACCGCGCCGATCTCGATGATCTCGCCCCGCAGATGAATGGGGAGCTTGTTGAAAACGGAGGACTTGGAGCTCATGGCCTGATTCCACTCCAGATCCACCACCACATAATTCATAGCGTGTTCCTCTTTGCTCAGAATGTTACCGAAGCATTATAGCATAAGTCCTGTGCGATTGCACTACTTTTTTTGAAAAGAATGAGGAATTCTTTTGCATCCCCGCCCGGCATATGCTATACTCGGTTCAGCCTGGAATCTTCCTCGCCGAAGGAGGACACAAGATGAGAAATATGACTCTGGCCCAAGCCGCCGCAGCCTGCGGCGGAAAGCTCTGCGGCCGGTATGATGAGAATAGCCCCCTGGGGCGGATCGTGATCGACAGCCGGGCGGTGGAGCCGGGGGACCTTTTCGCCGCCTACAAGGGCGAGCGGGTGGACGGGCACGATTATATCGCCGCGGCCTTTGACAAGGGCGCTGCCTGCTGCGTCGCCCAGCGGATCCCGGAGGGGGAGACGCGGCCCATCCTCCTGGTGGAGGACGTGCAGAGGGCGCTGGAGCAGATCGCCGAGGCCTATCGGAGCGGCCTGTCGCTCCCTGTGATCGGCATTACCGGCAGCGTGGGCAAGACCTCCGCCAAGGAGATGATCGCCTCGGTGCTGGAGCAGCGCTTCCGGGTGCTGAAGACGGACAAGAATCTGAATAATCAGATCGGCGTGCCCATGACCGTCTCCCGCATCGAGCCGGAGCACCAGGCCGCCGTGGTGGAGATGGGTATTTCCGGCTTCGGCGAGATGCGCCTGCTGAGCCGGATCGTGCGGCCCACGGTGGCGGTCTTCACCGTGATCGGCCACGCACACCTGGAATTTTTGCACGACCGGCAGGGCGTTTTTCGGGCGAAGACCGAGATGCTGGAGTACATGGACGAAGACGGCGTGGTGCTGGTCAACGGGGACGACGATCTGCTGCGGCAGCTCTCCTGTAAACAGAAGCTTTATCGCTTCGGCCTGGGAGAGGGGAACGAGATCCGCGCTGTGGACGTTTGCCTGGACGAAAGCGGCCGCACCAGCTGCCGTATCTGCCATGACGGGCGCTCTTTTCCGGTGCGCATCCCCGCCTACGGGCAGCATATGGTCTACGCAGCGCTGGAGGGTGCGGCGGTGGGCCTGGTCCTGGGTCTGTCGGAGGAGGAGATCGCCGCCGGCATCGCCTGCTATGAGACGGTGGGGCGCCGCTCTGCCGTCACCGACACGGGGAAGATCACCCTGGTGGATGACAGCTACAACGCCAATCCCGATTCCGTCATGTGCGGTGTGGATTCGCTGATGCAGCTGCCCGGTCGGCATGTGTGCATCTTGGGCGACATGCTGGAGCTGGGCGAGAAGGAAGAGGCCATGCATCGGGACGTGGGCGCCTACGCCGCCTCCCGCGGTGTGGATCTGGTGCTCTCCAGCGGCACTCTTGGCGCGGCTATCGCCGAGGGCGCTGGCGAGCGCGGGCACTGGTTCGCAAGTGTCGAGGAGCTGAACCGGGCTCTGCCGGGGCTGATCCGGGAGGGGGACCGAGTGCTGGTAAAAGCCTCCCGGGGCATGCGTTTCGAGCGGATCGCGGAGGCGCTGAAATGCCTGTGAACAAGCCTCTTGTCTTTCTGGATCTGGACGATACGATCCTGGATTTTACCTGGGCGGAGAGGCGCGCCTTGAGCATCGCCTTCCGGGAAGTGGGTCTTGAACCCACGCCGGAGCTGCTGGAACGCTATCATGAGATCAATATCAGCCAGTGGGAGCTGCTGGAGGAGGGCGTTCTGACCCGGGACCAGGTGTTGGTGCGCCGCTTTGCGCTCCTGTTTGCCGAGCGGGGGATCTGCCATTCCGCCGAGCAGCTTGGGGAGCGCTACGAGTTCCTTCTCCGGGACGGACACCGCTTCATCCCCGGCGCGGAGGAGCTGCTGCGAAGCCTGCAGGGGCGGGCGCGTCTCTTCATCGCTTCCAACGGCTGCGCCGCCGTGCAGGACGCGCGGATCGCTAGCGCGGGCCTGGAGAAGTATTTTGAAGGGATCTTCATCTCTGAGCGGCTGGGAGCGGACAAGCCATCGTCGGAGTATTTCCGCCGCTGCTTTGCCGCCATCCCGGACTTTGATCCTGCCATGGCCTGGATGGTGGGGGACAGCCTGACCTCCGATATTCGGGGTGGGCGGGACGCCGGGCTTCACACCTGTTGGTTCAATGTTCGCGGCAGACCGCCCCGTGCGGACATTGTGCCGGATTACGAGATCCGGGATCTGGCGGAGCTGCCGCCGCTTCTCGGCCTATAAAAAATCCATCCTGTCGTAAACAGGATGGATTTTTTATTGGAAGAAGTATTGGTAGCCCAGCAGGAGCAGCACGCCGGGGATCCCCCCGATACCGGCGACGATGCAGTTGGCCAGATTCATCTCCAGATGGAGAATGTCAGTCTTGGCAAAGGTGTTCAAAGCAAAGAGCAGCACAAAGCCAAAGGCGGCGTGGAGCAGCAGCTTGAGGATCTTGCCGACAGGCTTGGCAAAAATCACCAGCAGCACGGCGATGAGCACGATTCCGATGCCGGAAACGGCGAAAACAGAGAAATGGCCCCGGATAAAATCCAAAACGATATTCATAGAAACTCCTTGTTGAGGGAAATACTGCCTGATTATCCGTCAAAGGGACTGCACACAATAAAGGCGGACGATTTTTCGGCAAGAGAGAGACGCGGAGGGTGAAACGACTCCTAATAGAGATAACCCGAAAACGAAAAATTGTCAAGCGGGAAGCGGCATTTTCGAGCGAAAATGCGAGATCCCGCGGGCGGGGCGCAGCTGCGCCCCGCTTTTTGTTTTTGTCGCAGGCTATGATTCGAGAGAAAAAAAGAGGCAGCGAGTAAAGAAGCCCTATCTGAGGCTATCCAAATCCGAACCCGCGCTGAAACCTGAAACGGAGGTCCCCCGTGAGACCTCCGTTTCGGAAAGGAAGAAGGAACTTACGGATATGGAGCTTCCGGGTTCTTACGGAAACCAGGGAAGCGGAATGGAGTAAGTTCCTTCTGACGTGGTGCACCCGGACAATCCAAATCCGAACCTGCGATAAAAACCAAATCGGAGGATCCCCGTGAATCCTCCGATTTGGAAAGGAAGAAGGACTCAGCGGATGTGCAGTTTTCGCGGCTCTTACGCAAACCGCGGAAACGGAACGGAGCTGAGTTCTTCTGACGTGGTGCGGGTAACAGGACTTGAACCTGCACGGTTGCCCACTGGAACCTAAATCCAGCGTGTCTGCCAATTCCACCATACCCGCGTAAAGAAAAAACCCATTGCCGAAGCAACAGGTTTTGATGGAGCGGGCAACGAGGCTCGAACTCGCTACCTCCACCTTGGCAAGGTGGCGCTCTACCGGATGAGCTATGCCCGCATCAGCAAGGGATATATTACCACAAAAACCGGGAATGTCAAGAGTTTTTTCTATCGTTTTCCGGGACGGGAACGCAGCCGGCTTTTCCGGACAGAAACGAAAAAAAGGACTTGTCCCCGGGGTCTGCAGGTGGTATTCTTAATAAGAATTTGGATTGGTAAGGAAAGAAGGTTGCTTTCATGAAAATCGTTGTTCTCGGCGGCGGCATCAGCACGGAGCGTGAGGTCTCCCTGGTTTCCGCCGGCTCTGTGTGCCGCGCCCTGCGCTCTCTGGGCCACCGGGCGGTCTTTGTGGACCTGTTCCTGGGCATTGAGGAGCCGGAGCTTCCCCTGGAGCAGATGTTTGACATCCCGGACGGGCGCTGCGGCGGTGCCGCCATCGAAAAGCAGGCGCCGGATCTGAAGGCGGTGCGCGCCTCCCGCAAGGATCAAAGCGAGAGCCGCATCGGAAATAACGTGCTGGAGCTTTGCCGGTTGGCGGACTGTGTGTTTCTCGGTCTGCACGGGCAGGACGGCGAGGACGGGAAGATCCAGGCCGCGCTGGATCTGCTGGGCGTGCCCTATACGGGCTCCGGCCCTCTTGGCAGCGGCATGGCCATGGACAAGGCTGTGGCCAAGCGTATCATGGACAGCTGCGGGGTCCGCACTCCTGCCTGGCAGGAGCTGAGCTATACGGCGGAGCAGATCCCCGTCCTGACGCAGACCCTCCCCGTGCCCTGCGCGGTGAAGGTTGTCGGCGGCGGCTCCTCCATCGGCGTGGCCCTTCCGGAGACGCGGGAGGAGCTTCGCAAAGCCCTGGAGGAGATCCTGCGCTATGGCAGCCGGGTGATCGTGGAAGAAAAGATCCGCGGTCGGGAGCTCACCGTGCCGGTGCTGGACGGCGAAGCGCTCAGCCCCATCGAGATCATCCCGCCGGAGGGTATGGACTTTGACTACGTCTCCAAGTACCAGAGTGGGGCGCAAGGGGCGAGAGAGCTCTGTCCCGCACCTATCACGGAGGCGGAGCGCGCCCTTGTCTCCGATGCTGCGCTGCGGATCCACAAGGCTCTGGGCCTCTCGGTCTACTCCCGCACAGACTTCATCCTGGACGCCCAGGGGAGAGCCTGGTGTCTGGAGGTCAACACCCTGCCGGGCATGACCCCCAACAGCCTGATCCCCAAGGCCGCGGCCCTGGCCGGGCTGAGCTACGCCCAGCTCTGCGAGAAAATCGTGCAGCTGAGTCTGGAGCAGCGGCGGAAAGAGCGCGCTTGTTAACAGATTCTTGATGTTTTGCCCGGGGAATATGGTACAATAAAATATCAGAAATCCGTTGTTTTCAGGTGATTCCATGAGAGAAAGACTGATACAGTTTATGGCTGGCCGGAACGGGAACGACGCGTTGAACCGTTTTCTGATCGCCGTGGATGTGCTGCTGATGCTGCTGTCGCTTTTCGTGCGCGGCAGGATCGGGAGCTTGCTGTACCCTCTGTTCCTGATCCTTCTGGTGATCGTCTATTTCCGGATGTTCTCGCGGAACCTCTATAAACGACAGGCGGAGAACGCCAAATACTGGGCTCTGCGGAACCGGTTTTTGGGCAATTTCCGGCTGCTGAAGGAACGCTGGACCCAGCGCAAGGACTACCGCTTTTTCAGCTGCCCCTCCTGTCACGCGGCGATGCGCGTCCCCCGGGGGAGAGGGAAGATCAAGATCGTCTGCCGCAAATGCGGGACCTCTTTTTTGAGGAAATCCTGACATGTTCGGCTATCTCACAGCAAATCCGGATCTGCTGACGCCGGAGGAGCTGACGCGCTACCGGGCCTGCTACTGCGGCCTCTGCCGCAGCCTCCAGGAAAGGCACGGCCTGCCGGCGCGGCTGACGCTGAACTACGACATGACCTTCCTGGTGCTGCTGCTCCAGTCTCTCTACGAGCCGGAGGAGAGCGCCGGAACGGAGACCTGTCCGCCCCACCCCCTGGAGGCAAGACCCTGGCAGCGCAGCGCCGCCAGCGACTACGCCGCCGATCTGAACACCGCCCTGGCCTATCTGAAATGCCGGGACGACTGGGAGGACGAGGGAAGTCTTCTCGCTCTTGGCCAGGCAAAGAGCCTGCGCGCCGCCTATGAGAAGGTCTGCGACGCCTACCCGCGGCAGTGTGCCGCCATTGAACATGGGATGGAGGCCCTGCACGCGCTGGAGCGGGACCATATCGAGGACCCGGACGCGGCGACGGCCAGCTTCGGCGGCTTAATGGGGGAGCTTTTCGTTTGGCGCGAGGACCGCTGGAGCGGCACGCTCCGCGCCATGGGAGACGCGCTGGGCCGCTTTCTCTATGTGATGGACGCCTGTATGGACCTGGACGGGGACGCGGTCTGGAACCGCTACAATCCCTTCCGCCGCTTTTACGGGCTGGCGAACAACGAGCGGCGCTTCCGTTCCACCATGGAGATGCTGCTGGGAGACTGCCTGCGGGCCTTTGACCGTCTGCCTCTGGTGCAGGACGTTTCGATACTGAAAAATATCCTTTGCGTCGGCCTTTGGACACAGTTTAACAGGAAATATAAAGTGAGGGAGACCGCGGATGGTTCAGGATCCGTATAAGATTCTCGGAGTCTCGCCGGATGCCTCCGATGAGGAGATCAAAAAGGCGTACCGGGATTTGACAAAAAAATACCATCCGGACCTGAACCCCGGCGACAAGCAGGCCGAGCAGAAGATGCACGACATCAATGCCGCCTATGACGCCATCAAGAACGGGACGGCGCAGCAGGGCTACGGCGCGGAAGCCGGCGCCCAGCAGGCCTATGGGCCTTACGGCTTCGGAGGCTTCGGGGGCTTTGGCGGCTTCAATCCCTACACCTGGTATCAGGAGCAGGCGAGACAGCAGCAACCCAGAGAGCGCAGCGAGTATACGGCGGCGCGGAACTTCATCCGCAACCGCATGTATAAGGAGGCGCTCACCGCGTTGAGCGGCGTTCCCTTTGCGGAGCGGGACGGGCGCTGGTATTATCTGAGCGGCGTGTCCAAAATGTATCAGGGCAACAAGATCGCCGCCCTGGAGGACGCCAGAAGAGCGGTGGAGATGGACCCGGACTGCACCGAGTACCAGCAGCTGCTCCAGCAGCTGGAGAGCGGCGGCGACTTCTATAACAACTATTCCATGGACTATCGGGGCGGCCTGAACATGGATCGCCTGTGCTTTACCCTCTGCGCCTCCCAGCTCTGCTGCGGCCCCATGTGCGGATATCGCTTCTTCTGCTGCTGAAAAAAGGAGAGCACATCATGGATGTGCTCTCCTTTTTTCGCTTTTGTCTATTCTTCCGAAAACAGCTCGCGAAGCAGCTTTTCCGTATGTTCAGTAAGCCCGGCAAAGTCCATGTGCGGCCGGTACAGGGCCTCCAGCCCGTCGTGCAGGGTTTTGGCCTCCCGCAGCGCCTCCACCGCCGCATCCAGAAGCGGGCGGGATTCCGGCGCCGGATCGGGGACCGACCGGAAGGCCAGAGCGCAGTCCGGCAGCAGCAGAGCTTCCGCCTGCCGGGGACAGAGCGGCGAGAGGCAGAGGATCGTATCCCAGCCTTTGCGCCGGGCCTCCTCCGCCGCGGCCGGAAGCGCCGAGGCCGGAGCGGGAATGTGATGATCTTTTCCCGCGCTGTCGGAGAGCCGGATCAGCCCCTTGCAGGTGATCGCGCTTTGAAAGCGTTTCGTAAGCTGTCCGCTTCCGCCTCGATCCGGAAGCTCGGCGATCGCGCGGCGCAGCGCGTCGTCTGAACAGTCCTCGGACCGCCCGCCGCCCATAACCTCGCAGGCGGTCAGCAATCCGTAGGCGCGCCGATAGCAGCTCTTGTACTCCCGCTGCAGCTCCAGCAGCCGCTCCCGTTCCTCTGCCGCAAAGGGGCAGACAAAGAAACTGCCGAGGTTTACATAATCTCCGTTTACGCCGAAAAGCCCGGGCTCCAGCGCGTGAGGAGCGGTGCCGTCGGCCCAGGCGAGGCCGAGAGAGGGGAGATACACCCCGTCCAGGGAGTCCGGGTCGCCGGAGCACAGCACCCGCTGCACTTCCAGCCCCCGTTCGTTTGCCGCAGCTGCGATGGCGCGGAGCATGCTGGATTTCCCGGTGCCCGGACCGCCCTTCAAAACGTGAAGAAAGGCTCCCGGTCCGGGAGGAAAGCAGCCGTAGAGAGAAGTAAAGCCCTCGGCGCTGTTGGCGCCGAGAAAGTAGTCCTGCATCAAACCACCTCATTTCAGCTTTATTCTATGCGGCATTTCCGCAGGATTGACAATCGGCGCAAAATCCCTTATCATTTTCCCGGAGTTGATGGCTTTGTATACCAATTATATTTTCTTTGATTTTGACGGAACGCTTTACGACACGGTGGAGGGCATCACCAAATGTGTGCGCTATGCCCTGCAAAAGCGAGGCATGGACGCGGAGCTTTCCTCCCTGCGTTGTTTTGCCGGCCCGCCCTTGGACGAGATGTTTATGGAAAAGTTCGGCTTCAGCCGACCGGAGGCGGAGCAGGCGGTTCGGGATTTCCGGGAGCGCTACGTGCCCATCGGGCTGTATGAGAGCAGGGCTTTTCCCGGAATGCGGGACTTTCTGCTGACGCTGCGCGGGTCGGGGAAGCGGCTCGCGGTGACGACCTCCAAGCCCCAGGTGCTGGCGGAGGAGCTGCTGCGCCGGGAGGGGCTGGAGGAGCTTTTCGACTGCATCTGCGGCGCCGGCGAGGAGGGAGTGGGCAACGCCAAATGGCAGGTGCTGCAGCGGGCCATGGAGGCCCTGGGCGCAAAACCGGAGGAGAGCGTCCTCATCGGGGACACGAAGTACGACGTGGCAGGCGCAAAGCACCTGGGAGTTCCCTGCATCGGGGTTGCCTACGGCTACGCCGCCCCTGGTGAGCTGGAAGCTGCGGGCGCCGCCGCCATCGCGCCGGATCTTCCCGCCCTTCTGCAAATGCTTCTATAAAATCAGCAGAGGCCCGCTGGCCTCTGCTTTTCTATGAAGCTTATTCGATGGGGATGGTTTGGATCTCCAGCCCCCGTTCTCTGGCGTAGAGAATGGTGCTGCGGGTGCCGCCGGCTTCGCCGTTGTAGCAGGCCAGCAGCAGGGAGGCGTGATTGACCAGGTAGCGGTTGCGCGCCATCATGCAGCCGGGACTGTAGTCCTCCTGCAGCACGGTCACTTGATCCGCCTGGACCAGAAGAGATTTGTATCGCTGCTGCTGCTCCGCCGTCCAGCGATCCGCCTGCCCGCGGAAGGGGACCACGGCCTCCAGCCGCACGTCGTCATGCACCTCCCGGAGAAGCAGAACGCTCTCAGCGAAATACAGATCGCAGCCCTCCGCCATGCCGCAGAGAAAGTGCCGGAAGCCCCGGGCATAGATCTCCACCAGCGCCTGCACGATATCCATTTTCAGATCCATACACCGCAGATCGTCCTCCCGGTAGCCCCAGGGGAGCTTGGAGGGACGGTGTCCGGTGAAGCAGCAGCTTGCTCCGCGAGCGTTCATGGCCTTCCTCCTGACTTCGTTCCCCGCCATTGTATCGAAAAAATAGGGACTTGTCAAAGGAAAGCTGCTGTGCTATACTGACCTCGTCTTCAGGGCAGGGTGCAATTCCCGACCGGCGGTACAGTCCGCGAGCCTTCGGGCAGATCCGGTGCGATTCCGGGACCGACAGTATAGTCTGGATGGTAGAAGACGGGGTGGAAGCTGTTTCCGTCCCCATTTTGCTGCGCCTGAAGTCATTGGACTTCAGGTTCTTTTTTTCGGCCCTGGAAATTATTCTTTTGGGGAGGATCCATCATGAAAACCGTGAAACTGAAAAACCTGCTGGCTCTGCTGCTTGCCCTGCTGCTGATGCTTGCCTTGCTGCCCTCCGCCTTTGCCGAGGACGCTCCGGACGCGGCTGCGGAGGAAGAATCCGCTGCTCCTGCGGAGGAGAGCGGGGAGGAAACGGCGGAAGCCAAGGAAGCGGAACCGACCAGACTGCAGAAGCTTTTGAAATCCGCCAAGGAAAACGGCGGCTTCCTGCTGGTCTGCCTGCTGGTCTTTGCGGGGCTCTTTCTGGTCGCCTGGCTCTTTGAGCGACTGCTGGTGAAGAAGCGCAAAAAGTTTTCCGACACCCACTACATTGCCTATACCGCCATTTTCGCCACCATGGCGGCGGTGCTGATGCTGCTGGAAATCCCGCTGTTTTTCGCCCCCGGCTTCTATAAGCTGGATCTGAGCGAGCTTCCCATCATGATCTGCACCTTCTATCTGGGGCCGGTGTCCGGCGTGGTGGCGGAGTTTATCAAGGTCCTTTTGAAGCTTCTGCTGAAGGGGACCAGCACCGCCTTCGTGGGTGATTTTGCCAACTTTGTCGTGGGCTGCACCTTCGTGATCCCCGCCAGCGTGATCTATCACGCCAGACCCAGCAAAAAGACCGCTCTGCTCGGCATGCTGGCCGGCACCCTGGTGATGACCGTGTTCGGCAGCGCCTTCAACGCTTTGTATCTGATCCCCAAATTCGCCCAGCTGTTCCACATGGAGCTGGAAAAGATCGTCGCCATGGGTACAAGCGTCAACAAGAGCATCAACAGCGTCTATACCCTGGTGCTCTATGCGGTGGTGCCCTTCAATCTGGTCAAGGGCCTGATCGTTTCCGTGCTGACCTTCCTGCTGTATAAGCGTATCTCGCCTCTGATGCACAAGGGAGACGCCCGCAAGCAGCAAAGAAAAGAAGCGTAATATCCCCGAGCTCCCCGGTTTTTTCTCCGGGGAGCTTGTTTTTTGCAGACGACGTGGTAAAATAGGCAAAGAAAACAAGGAGGGATCCCTATGATCATCACCATCGGAAGACAGCACGGCAGCAACGGCTATCTGATCGCCAAGGGCCTGGC
The DNA here is from genome assembly GCA_017428565.1 of Oscillospiraceae bacterium. Lineage (GTDB taxonomy): Bacteria > Bacillota > Clostridia > Oscillospirales > Oscillospiraceae > Limivicinus. Next base: position 5,495 of record JAFRQP010000087.1, on the reverse strand, counting down.
GGACAGACTGGGCTATTTCTGCATGGGAAAAGAGATCGTGGACCGGGCGGCGGAGGACTCCAATTTCAACAAGGCCATCCTCGCCTCCTATGATGAGAAGCGCATCTCGCCCTACTTTTCCAATTCGCTCCACTACATGGGGATGGCGGAGGGATTCCGGCTCAGCACCCAGATGGCCTCCGCTCAGTTCGATGCCATCCGGAGCCTGGCAGACGAGGGGAATGTCGTCTTTGTAGGCCGCTGTGCGGACTATGTGCTGCGGAATCGGCCGGATCTGCTGCGGGTCTTCATCGTAGCGCCGCTGGAAAAGCGGATCCAAACCCTTATGGAGCGCAAGCAGCTCAGCGAGGATCAGGCGCGCCGCCTGGTCAAGCAGGTGGACAAGGACCGCTCCAGCTATTACAAGTATTACACGGACCAGATCTGGAGCGAGATCAACAACTACGATCTCTGCATCAACAGCGCTCTGACCGGGATCGAGGGCGCCATCGACGTGATCGAGGGCGTTGCCCGCCGGATGGAAAACAAATAAGCTTCTTTCAAACCGAAAAAACGCTCTTCGCAAGCTGCGAAGAGCGTTTTTGTGTCTGATATCAGTTGAAGCTGTCTGCGCTGACACGGAAGAGCCGTTCCACCCGCTCCCGCAGGGGGGCATCCTCCGGCAAGTCCAGCTCCGGGTCCTCCTCCAGCAGCTTCAGCGCCGCCTGCTGGGCCCGCTGCAGGATCTGAGCGTCTGCGCCCAGGTCTGCCACATGCATTTCCGGCAGTCCGCTTTGTCGGGAGCCAAAGAAATCGCCAGGACCGCGCAGCCGCAGATCCTCTTCCGCCACCTTGAAGCCGTCACCCGTCTTGCAGAGGATATCCAGCCGGGAGCGGACCTCCTCACCCTCCGCGTCGGAGACCAGGATGCACCAGCTCTTGTGTACGCCCCGGCCGACCCGGCCCCGCAGCTGGTGCAGCTGGCTGAGACCGAAGCGCTCTGCGTTCTCCACCACCATCAAGGCGGCGTTGGGCACGTCAACCCCCACCTCGATCACCGTGGTGGAGACCAGCACATCCGTCTCCCCGGCCACGAAGGCCGCCATGACGGCATCCTTCTCCTTGGCCTTCATCCGACCGTGTACGCAGGCCACCCGAAGCTCGGGAAAGGCCTCCTGCAGCTCTCTGGCGTGCTCCTCCGCGCTTTTCAGCTCCTGGGGGAGTTCCTCGTTCTCCTCCACCATGGGGCATACCACGAAGATCTGACGGCCCTCAGCGGCAAGCTTCCGGATAAAGCCGTTGAGCCGGGCCCGGTAACTCTCGTTGACGGCAAAGGTGTCCACCTTCTGCCGCCCCGGCGGCATTTCGTCCAGAATAGACACGTCCAGATCCCCATAGAGGATCAGAGCCAGGGTCCGGGGGATGGGCGTGGCGGACATGACCAGCACATGGGGCCGCTGTCCCTTGCCGATGAGAGCTGAGCGCTGCCCGACGCCGAAGCGGTGCTGCTCGTCGGTGACGACCAGACCCAGATTCCCGTATTCCACGTCCGCGCTGAAGAGCGCGTGGGTGCCGATGACCAGATCCAGCTCCCCAGCCTTCAGGGCGGCTTTGATCTCCCGTTTTTCCTTGGCAGTGGTGGAGCCGGTGAGCTTGCGGATGCGCATGCCGAAGGGGGCCAGAAAGGCCGTGAGTGTGCTGAGATGCTGTTGGGCCAGGATCTCCGTCGGCGCCATGAAGGCGCTGCAGAGCCCGTTTTTCCAGGCCGCCCAGATAAGGGCTGCCGCCACCAGGGTTTTGCCGCTGCCCACGTCGCCCTGGACAAGCCGGTTCATCACCGAGCCGGAGCAGAGATCGTGCAGGGCCTCGTCCACGGCGCGGCGCTGGGCATTGGTGGGGGAGAAGGGGAGAGACTGCCAGAAATCTCCCAGCTCCGGGCGCTCCAGCCGGATGCCCTGCTCCCGTACCCGCTCCCCGCGCATTTTTCCCAGGGCGCAGGCCAGCACGAAGAGCTCTTCAAAGATCAGCCGTCTCCGGGCAATCTCCAGCGTCTGAAAGTCCGCGGGAAAATGGATGTTCTCATAGGCGTAGCGGGCGGGACAGAGCTGCTCCTGCCGGCGCACCGTCTCGGGCAGCGTTTCCGGCAGGATCTCGCCGCAGGCGTCCAGTCCCTGCCGCACGGCCTGCATCACCGTGCGCTGATTCAGCCCCGCACAAAGCCGGTAGACCGGCATGATGCGCCCTGTGACGCCGCCTTCGGCCTCCTCCCGTTCGCAGACGGGATTGACCATGCTGCGCCGCGTGCCGCTGCCCTCGATTTTACCGAAGAAGACGTAGCTCTCTCCCTTGTGAATGCCGTCTCTGCGGTAGGACTGGTTGAAGTAGGTCACCTCCGCCATGCCGCTCTCATCCACGATGCGGAACTTCACCAGATCCAGCCCCCGCCGGATCCGAGTGAGACGGGGCGTGTCGGCCACCAGACCCCGGACGCAGACGCTCTCGCCGTTCTGGGTCAGAGCGATGGGCTTACAGACGCTGCGGTCCTCATAGCGCCGGGGGAAAAAGGAAAGAAGGTCATAGAGAGTAAAGACGCCCAGCTTGTGAAAAGCCTGCGCCTTTTTCTCTCCTATGCCCTTCAAATAGCGGATTTCGGTTTGCAGTTCAGCCATATTATTCCGAGTAGACGACGTGATACTTTCCCGCGTCCGGCGAGAGGGTGAAGTCCTCCAGCAGGCCGCTTGTCAGAACGATCCTGTCGTCGTTGGTGATGAGGATCATTTCAAATCCTCCGTACTGCCGCCAGTAGTTCAGGGCCTTGGTCTCGCCCAGAACGAACATGGCCGTGGACAGGCAGTCCGCCATGGTGCCGTCCTCGCACACGATGGTGACGGAGCGCAGGGAGCTTCCGCTGGGGTGCCCGGTGGCGGGATTGATGATGTGGTGGTAGACCACGCCCTTGATGACAAAATTACGCTGGTAGGGGCCGCTGGTGACCACTGCGGTCTCGCCCACGCTGATCACGCCCACATAGCCGTCCGGGTTCTCCGGATCCTGGATGGCCACCTTCCACAGACTGCCGTCCGGCTTCAGCCCCAGGGTCTGGACGTTTCCGCCCAGGGAGATGATACCGCTTTGGACCCCGGCCTGGCGCATGGCGTCAATGGCGTTTTCCGCGGCGGAGCCCTTGGCCACAGCGCCGAAGCTCAGCTGACCGTAGGCGGGGATGGTCAGAGAATAGGAGCCGGAGGAGGGGAAGCTGGTGAGAGTCATCTGGTCGAAGCAGAGCCTTGACAGATCCTCGGCGATCTCGGCCTCACTGGGCTTGTAGTATTTCTGGTCCACAAAGCCCCAGCGCTTGACAAGGGGATAGACGGTGGGGTCCAGGGCGCCGCCGCTCTGGTCGTACACGGTTTTGGCGGTGGTCAGCATCCTGGCGATCTGGGCCGAGACGACCACGCTGCTGCCATCGGCGTGGTTGATGGCGTAGACCGTGCTGGTGGGCAGCTCCGGATCCAGCATAGCCTCCATGGCGAAAATCACACTCTCCGCCGCGTCCAGCCCCGCGTCCGCGTTGCTGCCGTAGGCCGTCAGGGTCATGACGGTGTCCATGGCGTAGATTTCCCGGGTGACCTTCCGGTTCTCGCCGCAGGCGGCAAGAGACAGCGCCATGCAAAGGCATAGGAGCAGGGCTGCCGCGCGCTTCATCCATTCAGAGAAGATCTTTGTGTGTCTCATAGAATTCCCTGTAATCCTTCAGCATGTATTTCAGCAGATTCGGAGTGTCCAGCTGGTAGGGACAGCGGCTGGCGCAGCGGCGGCACTCCAGACAGTCCTCGATTTTGTTCATCTTGGCCTGCCATTCCGGGGTCATATACTGCTGCCAGGGGCTGCGGCGCAGGAGCATGTTCATCCGGGCGCAGTTGCGGATCTCGATCCCCACGGGGCAGGGCATGCAGTAGCCGCAGCTTCTGCAAAAGCTGCCGGAGAGCTCCTGCCGTTCCCGCTGAATGAAGGCGGCCAGCTCCTCGTCCATGTCCGGGTCCTCCTCGGCGACGGACAGCCACTGCTGCAGCTCCTCCAGCTTCTGGATGCCCCAGATGGGCACCACGTTGTCGTACTGCTTCATAAAGGCGTGGCAGGCACGCACGTTGGTCAGCATGCCGCCGGCCAGACCCTTCATGGCGATGTAGCCCATGCCGGCCTCCTTGCACTTGGCGGCCAGGGCCAGATCCCGCTCGGAGGAGATATAACTGAAGGGGAACTGCAGCGTCTCGAAAAAGCCGGAGGCGATGCATTTCTCCGCCACGTCCACCCGGTGGGTGGTGACGCCGATGTGCCGGATCCAGCCCCGCTTCTTTGCTTCCACCGCGCCGGCGTAGGCGCCGTTTGGATCCTCGGGATCGGGCACTTCCGGCACCTGATGGAACTGGAAGAGGTCGATATAGTCCGTCTTCATGCTGCGAAGGCTGTTCTCGATGTGGGCGAGAACGCCGTCTCTGTCCCGCGCCTGGCTCTTGGTGGAGATCACGATGTTCTCCCGCACGTCCGAGAGGGCGAGACCGATCTTCTTTTCACTGTCTGTATAGGCGTTGGCGGTGTCGTAGTAGTTGATCCCGCCCTCGTAGGCGGCGCGCAGCAGCTTCACGGCGTCATCCACTGTGCAGCGCTGAAGAGGAAGACAGCCCATAGCGGGCTTGGTGACCAGCAGACCGGTGCTGCCGAAGGGGATTTTTTTCATCGAAGAGCCACCTCCGAAAAATTTTCAAGTTAGGCTTTACAAGAGAAGAATGATTTGTTATAATACCTCCTGCTCGTAAGGCAAGGATATTATACCAGAAGATTTCATCCTTGTAAAGTTGGAGCAAAAAGAATATGCGGCCGTAGCTCAGCTGGATAGAGTGCCAGACTCCGACTCTGGAGGTCGTGGGTTCGAATCCCGTCGGCCGTACCAAAATACCGTCGCTCCGCAAAGGAGCGGCGGTTTTTTTAATCGGGAAAGGGATTCGAACCGAGCGGTAGTGAATGGCGTGCCTGTGGCACGCCAGAGCCGCGAGGCGGCCCGCCCGCAGGCGGGGAATCCCGTCGGCCGTACCAAAAACGCCGTCCCATTTGGGGCGGCGTTTTTGCTTGCATTCGAGAGAATAAGAGAAATCACGGGCTGCATGAGACCATGCAGCCCGCGACCCACGGAAAAAGAGGAGCTATAATGCGCTAAGTCATATTTTTGATGGGCTGAGGTTTTCCGCCGTCCTCAGCTGTAATACCGGCGGTACAGGTTCGGGGGAAGGGGACTCAGCTACTTCCTCGCCTTGACGCCGCCGTTCACGAGTTCGTCGATCCTTCGCTTACGCTTCATCGCGGACTGCCCGCTGCGGCTCAGAACTCCAGGTTCTTGTCGGTCTCCTTGGAGAAGACGTGGGCCACGTTGCCGTTGAAGCCGAAGTGCACCGTGTCGCCCATCCGGAAGCTCTCCTTCAGTCCCACCGTGGGCACGATCACGATCACGTCCCGGCCTT
>JAFRQP010000086.1 GCA_017428565.1 Oscillospiraceae bacterium | reverse complement strand
GAGCAGCATACACCGCGCCGGATCAACCGCAAGCTTTTCTCTTCGCTCCTGGTAGCAGCGATCTTGATCTCACTCTTTACCGTGACCGCTTATGCGATCTATTGGAGTCTTCGCGGCACCGCAACCCACAGCATGCCGGAAGCCGGCAAATACACCAGCCTGTCAGAGCTCCCGAATGTAGAGCGTACCGTCCGTTATCCCATTACTGTGCCAGACTCTTTCTCAAGTGGCTACATCTTTACACAACTTCGTGTTGACGGTATGGCCGATTACGATGATAGCGGCAATATCATTCGGGAATACTACGACGTCAATGTTACCTATACCAAGCCCGGCGCGGCAGAGCTGCATCTCAATATTTCTCCTATTTTTGTAGGCCTAACCCCGGAGCGTACAGCACAGCATGAAATCATTCAGATCGACGGTGTTGACGTTGGGTTCCGCCTGGACACCTACAAGTTCGTGCCGGACGATTATCAAAAAACCGAGGAAGATATAGCGGCAGAAGCAGAAGGACACTTCTTTGTGACTTATGGGCCAGAACAGTTATATGAGGCTGAGGTCGCGTCCGCATGCTTTGATCTGGATGGAGCTCGCTATACATTGATCGTTATTGGTGCAGACAGAACGGCTTTTGATCTGTTAGGCCAACTGGCAAAAGAGATCATTACGGCCAGATAGGCAAATCAGCTGGAAAGGGATGCAAATTGTTTAGAAAAATCACATCGTCCGTCCTCGCCCTAATACTGTTGTTTTTATTGGCTTCTTGCGGGAAGAGTGACATGTCAGAAGCGGCGGGAACTGGACATATACTTACGAACTATCATGCGCTGCCAGACCGTATCACAAAAATAACCCGATGCTATCTCGAAGGTGAAAGACTCTATTTCTGCTGCTGGGAAGAATCAGATAAAGAGTCAACCGACTATTATGTAGCATCCATTCGCAGCGATGGCACTGATTTTCAAAGGCTCCCGTTGGAATTGCCAGACCAAACGATTCCGCTTGATATATGCTCCGATGGTCAAGGCGGACTATGGGTATTGCTCATGATCCCAAACGGCGAGGATCAAGCTGCCACATACTCGCTATGCCGATTTGACGGCAAGCGGAAAATGTCGGTGGAGCGTCCTCTGAATGATTTGTTGGAAGAAACGGGCGCGATTCAGTATGTCGGAAGAGACTTGTTTTTAGGATGTGATAATAGCGGGAATCTGTGCATCATTGCACGGGACGGCAGAACGTCATGCTTCCTGTTTGGCCGGGACGGAAACTACCTGTTCACTCTCACAGATAGCAGCGATCCACAATCGATCATTTCTTTGGCATCCGGTCAACTGGCAGTTTGCGCGACCTCAAACGGAGGCGGAGCTTATTTCCTAATGCCGATTGATTTGGGCAAACAATCCTGGGGCGAGAAAATTTCAATTGGAACAGCTGCCAATGTTTTTAATGGCTCCGGCAGCGGCGACTATTATCTGTACGACTCTTCCTGTTTTTACGAATGTACGGTTGAAGCCAATGACCGTAACGAACTCTTTAACTGGTCAAGTTTGGGCCTAGTAAGCGGTGATACTCATGTTTGCGCTCTCCCCGAGGGACGCTTTGCTGTAATAGCCGGAACATACAGTCAAACGCAGCTACTCTCCTACGAGTTTTGCATTGTCGAACCTGGGGAGGATAATCGCATCGTTTTGACAATGCTCAGTCTCCAGCCAGACAGCTCACTTTTGGAGGCTATTGCTCTGTTTAACAAGAGCAATGACGAGTATCGGATCGAATTGACTTCCTACTTTTCCATGAATGAGGATGTGTCTGCCACCGACTGGGATAATGCCCTTACCCGGCTAAATACTGCGATGATAGCAGGTGACATTCCGGATTTGCTTGATCTCAACCATATGCCTGTGGAGGCCTATTCTCGGCGTGGTCTACTGGAGGATCTATACCCTTACCTGATGAATGATCCTCAAATCAACCTGGACGACTATTATGCAAATGTCTTTTCTGCCATCAGCATAGACGGGAAGCTGCCCTATGTCACAAGCAGCGTGCGGATTCTATCTGTGTTTGCCGATACAGGAATAGTGGGTTCTGAGCGGGGGTGGACGCTGGAAGAGTTCGTTTCACTGAAAAATAGTGGCCTCATAAAAATGGAGTTTTTCCCTCCCACTTTGCTTTTGAAAATGATTATTGGAGCAGATAACCGCTTTGTGGATTGGGACAAGGGCGAGTGTAGTTTTGACAGTGAGGAATTCGCACACCTTTTGGAACTATGCTTGCTTCAAGCTGAGGCAGATCTGAATTGGATTGACGAGGATGGCCTATTTGAAGGGCAAGCAAACTGCATATACATCTCCGCCGACTCTGTTATCGCAGTAGCATACTATAATGCCCTTTTAGGTGGACAAGCAAACCCTATCGGCATTCCAAATCCCGATGGAAATGTTATGCACATCATCGAGCCTGCCAATAGAATAGGCTTTTCTTCAACATGTAAGCACAAGGACGGAGCTTGGGCTTTTGTTCGTAGCTTTCTGGAGCCTCGCCTCCAAGAGAGCGGATGGTATTTCCCTTTTCTGAAAAGCTCGTTTGAAAAGATATGCGCAGAAGCGGTTAAAGGCAACACAATTTGGATCGGCGGTATGTTCGGAAACGAGGCAGGCGAGGCAGATATTGCTTTAGCGAGGGAGTTGATGAGCACCGCAAACTACTGTCTTAGCAGCGACCAGGAGCTTACGGATTTAGTCGTTTCTATGAGCGGCTCCTATTTCGCCGGCGGAGAAAATGCAATGGAAACTGCCGCTGAAATTCAAAGTCGGGCAAGGCTTTATGTGGGAGAGCGCTATTAGCATTGAATGCCCAGCCGCTTTCGGATGCGGGCGCCGACTTTGAAGGATTCATAAGAGAATACTAACACTTGAAAAGGAAAGGATGAAAGAAAAATGCAGTCAGTAAATAAACCTACGCGCACCAGGAAAAGCGTTCCTGGAACAGCCGTTTTGATTGTCGTTGTCTTGGCATGTGTTACCCTTGCTGTGCTCCTGCTTACCCGTCCCAAAACGGTCGATCCTTCACCCTATGACGAGGCGACAGTAGAGATTACAAATAACACTCAAGAAGACGATGCCGCTGCTCTATCTGAAGCTGCTTCGCAGCCGGGAACGCTTCTTGAGACTGGAACAAACCTAAATGAAAACTATTATAGAAAGTTGGATTATTCGGGAACGCCGAGCGATTTGACCGATTCGTCCTTTGTGCTGGGGAAAGATCATCCGGCAACGATTGGGAAGACAGGGCAAGATTATTCGGGCTGCTTAACTGTACATTTTGGAAATGACACCGTCATTAAAACTGCTCTCCTCTACTATCCAGATGATAGATACGAGATCTACATGGGATCTATTTCGGATCTGATAATCGCGCCTGGATATTCATTTGATGTTATCCTTGTTGACCCGGACGCAACGGAACTCTGGGCAAAAGAGATCATTGTTTCATCATTTGTATTTGACTCCTGATTCCCGTGCAGATACCGAGAATGCGTTCCCACGTGAAACGCATTCCATCCAGATGAAAAAATGGGGTGATAAGAATAGACAGCAAAAAAGATATGCTCTGGCTCCCTTGTCCAAAGTGTGGAGCCAGGACGAAGATCAAAATCTACGAGGACACTGTACTTCTGAATTTCCCCTTATACTGTACCAAGTGCAAAGAAGAAACCAAACTCGGCGTGATAAAATTAAAGATCGTAGTCAGCGACGAGCCAGACGCTTAAAGCGCAGAGCCTGCTACTCCGTGAGTGGAGAAGCAGGCTCTTTTCTTATTTTACAGCAGTCAGGCTCCGACCTTTTACGATCCCCAGCGCCGCCTCAATAACAGGAAGAAGATCGCGGATCTGTTCGTCGGTACAATCGCCCAACAGGATTTCAAGCTGTTTTCTGGCTGGATCTTCGGGATCTGCCTGGGGATAAAAGATTTCTGCGGGATCAATCATCAGCGTTGTAATAAGCGCGCACAGCACATCCAGCTGCGGATTTCCCTCGCCGTGCTCGATTTTACGGATTGTCTGTTCCGTGACGCCCGCTTTCTCCGCAAGCTCCGCTTGCGTCATTCTCTGACGCTTTCTATTTCTATAAATGCTTTCGCCTAAGTATTTTGAGTATTCCGCCATTCTTCTTCACCTCAAACCGATTGTACAGTATCGGTTTAGAAGTCGGAATCTATCAAAATGTCGATTATTCCGAAAAGATAGTATAGGTGCTCGAAACACGAGAGGTTTACATAATTTGTCGATAAAGAGTGATTTTGATTGTTTATCGGTGTGTCGATATAGGTATAAGTCGAGCGAAGGAACACCACAAATGCTACCGGTTGCGGTAAAATATAGTCACTGCTCAGAAACTAAAACATAGGAGAAAGAGAATGTATAGCTTCCATCAAGAGAAAAGCAATACCACCATCCCGCCGGAGGAGATTGCAAAACTGCTTCGGAGCATTGGCGCTTCCGGTCGGCTTGTTGGGTTTAATTATGTCGTTTACATCGTGTATAACATCCTGCAAAAGCCAGACGAGCATTACTGGATCACCAAATGCGCCTATCCCGATACCGCGAAGTTTTTTCAAGTGCGGCCAGCTTCGGTAGAACACGCAATCCGGACGGTGATTGCTTCCTGCTGGGATCGCTATGACCATTCTGACCTTAACCGCGTTGCGGGAATCGAGCTGGAAAACATGCCTACAAATAGCGAGTTTATAGACATTCTCGTCGCCTATCTACGCTACGGAGCATACGAAAGGCAATAGAAATAAGTGAACGGATCTTCCCGTTCACAGAAGCGCGCCACAGATGGCGCGTTTCTGTGAGCCGGAAGGCTCAGACAAGTGAATAGGGCAAGCAGATACGTTCTGCTTGCGGGAAGCCAGGCAGCGGGTGCGCCAGGATCGTCAGTCGGTGAGGAGGTGAAATCACCGACGGCAGAGCGAACAACACCACCGCTGTATGCAGCCAATGGCACGGCTGCCGGCCACGATCCGCAAGCGGGCATAATGATACCTACGTTGATGGCACGTCACAGAGTCAAACGTCCCGCCATAAGCATGGAGGGAGGCACGAAACACATATCCTACGGAGCGGCCCGCCCCGCCGCCGTCTGTCCTTTGCCTTGGAAAACATCGTGATACCTTCGATCCGCACTACACAAGAGTGCGGATTTTGTCGTTTTTATTCGTTTCACCGTGAAACGCATTAGGGGGGATAACGTTATGCTGCAGTTTTTTCTTGGCCTTATGGCAGGCGGTTTTTTTGGCGTCTCGATCATGTGCCTCATGCAAATGGCCCGAAAAAGTGATGATAAATAAATCTCTATAAAATGTTCTGAAAATTTGACAAGAATCGACAATAATGAGAAAATCATGATAGGAAGTGTGTTCCCTATGTACCTTGAAAATGTTGAATATCCTGTCATTTATAAAGTTGATTTGGCTGTGATCTCGCGGAGCGGAAACGGGCGGGAATGATATGGAAGAACTGCTCTTTGAAGCCTACCCGGACATTATGACCGTTCTGCAGGTCAGCGAGGCTTTGCACATCGGACGGAACAGCGCCTATAATCTCATAAACAGCAATTCGATCCGCCACCTTCGTATCGGATCGTCCATTCGAGTGCCAAAATCCTGCCTTGTGGAGTATGTGGCCTCCGCGTGGTACACGGCAAAGAACCCTGACAAAGCAGGCTGCTCTGACTGTCAGAAAGGAGACAGAGATGACTGGCAGCCTGCAAATCAAAAATGACAAGTACTATATCATCGTCAATCTGAAAGAGGACGGCAAGCGCAAGCAAAAATGGATCGCTACCGGGCTTGATGTAAAAGGCAACAAGCGGAAAGCGGAACAGCTCTTGCGGGAAACGCTTTTGGAGTGCGAGAGAGCCCCTGCAAGGCCCGTGAGCAACATCTTGTTTGCGGACTACATCCGGGCATGGCTGAAAGTCGCGGAGCGCAGAGTGGATTCTGTGACCTTTCAGGGCTATAAGCTGATGGCAAACGCCCAAGTGATCCCCTATTTCGATCAGCGCGGTCTTTTGCTTCAAGAGGTCACCCGATCCGATCTGCAAGCCTTTTTTGATGAAAAGGCAGCAAGAGGCCGCAAAGACGGAAAGGGCGGCCTGTCTCCCTCGTCTCTGCGGCAGTACAAGAATATTATCCTCCAAACCTTGAATGAGGCGGTGAAGAACGGCATGCTGCAAACAAATCCCTGTCAATTTGTCGAGCTTCCGAAAAAGCAGCGGTACGAATCCAGCTACTACAGCGCCGACCAGCTCAAAACCCTGTTTGACGCAATCCGGGACGATCCCATCTATCCCCTTGTGAAGATCACCGCTCTGTACGGTCTGCGCCGCAGCGAAGTCCTGGGACTGAAATGGGACAGCGTGGATTTCACCGCCGGACGTCTCACGATCAAGCACACCGTTTCCAAGGTCACAACCACGGTATGCAAGGACAAGACCAAGAACAGCTCCAGCCACCGATCTTTCCCCTTATCGCCCGAGGCAAAGGAAATCTTTATCCAGGCCAAGACCGAGGAAGCGATCAACCGAAAGCTCTGTGGCGCCGATTACGAGGAAAACGACTTTATCTTCAAGTGGCCCAACGGCGCGCCCTTTTCCCCGGACTATGTATCTTCCCATTTCTCGCTTCTCCTGAAGAACAACCATCTGCCGCATATCCGTTTCCATGAGCTTCGGCACAGCTGCGCCAGCTTGCTCCTGAACAACGGTTTTACGCTGAAAGACGTGCAGGAATACATGGGTCACGCAGATATTCAGATGACCGCGAACATTTACGGGCATTTGGATATGCAGAGAAAACAGCTTTTGACCGAGAAAATGGCCTCCAGCCTCTTCTAACACGGCGTTAGAAAAGTGTTAGAAAAACGTTAGAAATCGCCCTTTTGTCGAGGGAAAGTGAGAAACGGCGAAAAGAGAACTTGCCAGAAAAGTTCTCAGAAACATAAAAAATGACCCCAAATCTTTCGATTTGAGGTCAAATTGTGGTGCGCGAGGCGGGACTTGAACCCGCACGCCCGGAGTGAGCACTAGAACCTGAATCTAGCGAGTCTGCCAATTCCACCACTCGCGCATCTCTGGAACGCTTGGTTATAATAGCACCGGATGGCCGACTTGTCAAGCCTTTTTTCAAAAAATCTGCTTGCCTTTCCCCGGCGCCGATGGTATACTTTTCCCCGATAAAAACGCAGCGGAAAGGAGGCCTGCCCTTGGACCGCTATGACGTCAAGCGCCGGGCGCGCGCGATCCTGCAAAGCCAGAAAAAGCCCATTTTTCTGGCCAGCGCCCTGTTTGTGGCGCTGATCCTGATCTTTTCCTATCTCAGCTTCCGGCTCACCGGGCCCAACGACAGAGAGCTCCAGAGCATGGTCGACGCTCTGGCCGCAGGAGACGCCCTGGCCGCGCAGGAGATCCTCCTCTCCCTCCAGCCCTCGTTTCTGGAAACCTTTATGAGCGATTTTCTCTCCTATCTGCAGGCCGTGGTAGCCTTCGGCTTCCTGCTCCTGCTGCTGCGAGCCTCACGCGAAAAGGAAGTCCACCCCGGCATGCTGCTGGACGGCTTCGGCTCTCTGATCCGGGTGCTGCTGCTGGTCCTGATCACCAAGCTCATCGTCACACTCGGCTTCCTCCTGCTGATCATCCCGGGCATCGTGTTCCTGTACAACTACCGCATGGCCCGATACCTGATGATCCTCCACCCGGAGTACAGCCCGCTGGACTGTCTGCGCGAGAGCAGGATGCGGATGCGGGGCTGGCGCCTGCAGCTGTTTTTGCTGGATCTCTCCTTCCTGGGCTGGGCGCTGCTGTGCACCATCCCGGTGCTGGGACTTGTGGCGGCCGTGTGGGCGCTGCCCTACTGGAACTGCTCCTGTATGCTGTTCTATGATGAGATCAGCGCCGGCCAGGACTCCAAGCCCCCCTTCGACGAAGATCAGTACCCCCTGTAACAAAAAGGCTCCCGGAGCTTGTGCTCCGGGAGCTGTTTCAATAGATGGAGAATAACTTTGGCTTCAATTTGTACTTGACGCCGGACACCAGGCCCAGGGCGGCGAACATCGTCACCATGGACGAGCCTCCGTAGCTGAAGAAGGGCAGGGTGATGCCGATTACCGGGGTGACGCCCAGGCACATGCCGATGTTGATGAACATCTGGAAGGTCATGGCCGAAGCCACGCCGATGCACAGCAGCATGTCAAAGGTGCGGCCGGCCTTCAGCCCGATGCGGACGCAGCGGATGATCAGGATCGTCAGCAGGATGAGGACGATGATGCAGCCGATCATGCCCAGCTCCTCCCCGATACAGGAGAAGATGAAGTCCGTGTGTTTGCCGGTGAAGGCGGTGTAGCGGTGCTCCGCGTCCACGCCGGTGGTCCGGCCCGAGGCCAGGGTGACCTTGCTCTGATAGGTCTGCCAGTTGATCTTGTCGTTGTTGGGGTCGATGCTGGGGTCATAGGGCGCCAGCAGGCGGTTTTTCTGATAGGGCTTGAGGAAGAACTCCCACAACAGCGGCACCATGGCGGAGATGGCCGCGCCGCCCAGAGCAAACCAGTAGAGCCGCACGCCCAGGGCGAAGAACATGGTCAGGAAGATGCAGAGGATGATAGAGGCGCTGCCCAGGTCGGAGGAGACCACGACGATGGCGCCGAACACCAAGACGAAGTGCCCCGCCATCTGCAGCACCGAGTAGAAGGAGTTGATGTCCCGATACTCCTTCAGCCAGGTCATCTGCCGGGCGGCGACAATGATGTAAATGATCTTGATGATCTCCGAGGGCTGGATGCCGATGCCGGCGAAGCGGATCCAGGCCCGGTTGCCGGTACCGTCGTCCTCGCCCAGGATGCGCAGGGCGACCAGCAGAAGCACCTGGATGGCCACCAGGAACTTCCACTGGGACGCCAGCAGATCCGCGTCGATCACCGTGAGCAGCACGTAGGCGCCGACGCCCAGGAAGATGGAAAAGACCTGCACGATGATCTGCTTGTTGGTATTCATCTCCCAACCGGCGGCCACCATACTGGAGGAGGCCCGATAGATCATGATCGTGCCGAAGACGGAGCAGACCACGCAGATGAACAGCATCAGCACGTCCGCCCGATCCCAAAACTGCTTGATATATGGCTTCAGCTTTTTTATTGAAAACACTCCCTTTCCCGGGAAATGACAAATCCACAAGTCCGGAGGGTATTTTATCACAGTTTTCCTCTTTACGCAACGCCCTCTTCGGTGGTATACTGAGGAAAGAATATAACAATTATGTAAATTATGGCGGAAACAAACGATGCAGATCTTTTTTACCGACAACGAACAGGAGACCGAGGAGCTGGGCGCCCGCTTTGCCGAGAAGCTGCCCGGCGGCACGGTGGTCGCCATGTACGGCGACCTGGGCGCGGGCAAAACCGCCTTCGTCCGGGGCATGGCCCGGGGCATGGGTCTTTCTTGCCGGGTCTCCAGCCCCACCTTCACCATCGTCAACGAGTACCTGGGGGATCGGGAGCTGATCCACTTCGACATGTATCGCCTCTCCGGGGCGGACGAGCTCTTTGAGATCGGCTGGGAGGACTACCTGGCCCGGGGCGCGGTCTGCGCGGTGGAGTGGAGCGAAAAGGTGGAGGACGCCTTCTACGGCGACGAGATCCGCGTCACCATCGAGAAGCTGGGCGACACCCGGCGGAAAATCAGCATTGAGGAGGCGGAGCGATGATCGTCCTTGCCTTTGAATCCTCGGCCAAGGCCGCCTCGGTGGCCCTGGTGCGGGACGGGAGTCTGGTCTCCCAGTACAGCCAGTGCAGCGGTCTGACCCACAGCCGCACCCTGCTCCCCATGGTGGAGGACCTGCTGAAAAACGCGGAGCTGAAGCTGCAGGACGTGGACCTCTTCGCCGTGGCCCACGGGCCCGGCTCCTTTACCGGGATCCGCATCGGCGTCTCCACGGTGAAGGGCCTCTCCTGGGCCTGCGACAAGCCCTGCGTGGGCGTCTCCACCCTGGAGGCCATGGCCTGGCACGGTCTCGCCGCCGGGGGGCTGATCTGCCCGGTGATGGACGCAAGGCGGAGCCAGGTCTACAACGCCCTCTTTGAGATCCGGGACGGGGCGCCTGTCCGGCTGACGGAGGACCGGCCCCTGGCTCTGGAGGAGCTGGCGGCGAAGCTGCGGGCCCGGGGCGAGGCCCCCTTCCTGGTGGGCGACGGGGCGGCGCTGACGGCGCGCTTTCTGGAAAAGGAGGGGCTCCCCTTCCGCATGGCGCCGGAAAACCTGCTGTGGCAGAGCGCCTGGGGCGTGGCCATGGCCGCGCGCAGCAAGACGCCCGGCGATTCCCAGAGCCTGCTGCCCGTGTACCTGCGTCTGAGCCAGGCGGAGCGGGAACGGCAGGAGAGAATGAAAAATGAAAAGTGAAAAATTATGGTATGCCGCAAAGCGGCATGGATTATAATTCGTCGCCGAAGGCGACACCGAAACTCTTCACTCTTCACTCTTCACTTTTCTTGTACTATCTTCAATTCTGATAAAGGAGCGATCGACATGAGCAAAGTTTGCGTATTTGACCATCCGCTGATCCAGCACAAGCTGTCCATCCTGCGGGATAAGAACACCAGCGTCAAGGAATTCCGGGAGCTGATCTCGGAGATCGCCATGCTGATGTGCTATGAGGCCACCCGCGACCTGCCTCTGGAGGAGGTCGAGGTGGAGACCCCCGTGGCCGTGGCCAAGTGCCACAGGCTCGCCGGCAAGCGCGTGGCCATCGTGCCCATCCTCCGGGCGGGTCTGGGCATGGTGGACGGCATGGTGAACATGATGCCCAACGTGAAGGTGGGGCACATCGGCCTGTTCCGGGATCCGGAGACCCTGGAGCCGGTGAAGTACTACTACAAGATGCCCCCCGATATCGGGGAGCGGGACGTGATCGTGGTGGATCCCATGCTGGCCACCGGCGGCTCCGCCTCCGCCGCCATCCAGTTTTTGAAGGACGAGGGCGTGCAGCACATCAAGCTCATGAGCATCATCGGCGCCCCCGAAGGCGTGGGCCGGATGCAGGCCGATCACCCGGACGTGGACATCTTTGTGGCCGCACTGGACGATCATCTGAACGAGCACGGCTACATCGTCCCCGGCCTGGGCGACGCCGGCGACCGCATCTTCGGCACCAAGTAAAGCTTTGCAAAGAAAGGCTCTCCGAATTGACCGGAGAGCCTTTCTTTGCAGTTTTCAGTTTTGCGTTTTGAGAGGCCGAGGGAAATGGATTGCCGCACCAAACCCCTCCGTCACCGGCGCAAGCGCCGGTGACACACCCAAGACCCCTTTCAGGGGAGGCAAGGTGCACTGGTTCGCAATGACAGGTTTTGGGGGTTGTCTGCACACAGAAGCACCCTCCGGTTTTTTGAACCGGAGGGTGCATTTTTGTGCGATGGTCAGGTTTCTTTGGGCTCTTCGCTCTTCTGCTCCGGCGCGGCGGCAAGCCTTCCGCCCAGGGCGCCGGCCAGCAGGGCCCGCAGATCCAGACCCAGGCCCTGGGTCATGCCCTCGGTGATCTGGCTGGTGCCGTTGACGATGTCGCCGATGAGCTTGGCGCTGTTGCCCTCGCCGTACATGGTGATCTTGTCCACCTTGCTGAGAGGCTCGGCCACATTCTTCGCGATCTCGGGCAGGGCGCCCACGATCATCTCGATGATGGCAGCCTCGCCGTACTTGCGCATGGCCTCGGCCTTCTTGTCGATGCCTTCCGCCTCGGCCAGGGCCTTGGCGCGAATGCCCTCGGCCTCCGCCAGGGCCTTGGCGCGGATGGCCTGGGCCTCCGCCTCCCCGGCGGCCAGGAAGCCGGCGGCCTCCTGCTCCTTGGCGAATTTGGCGGCCTCGGCGGCCTTCATGGCGGCGATGGCGGCCTGCTCCTGCTCATAGCGCTCGGCTTCGGCCTTGCGCTGACGGGCAACCAGCTCCGCCTCGGCGATCTTCTCCGCTTGGTACTTGTCGGCGTCGGCCTGCTTGCGCACCAGCGCGTCCAGCTCGTACTCCTTCAGCTCGATCTGCTTCTGCTTCAGCTCCGCCTCCCGCTGGGCGCGGGCGATGTTGGCGTCGGTCTCGGCCACTTCCTTCAGCTTGCGCTGATTCTCGGCCTCGATGCCCTTGGCGGCCTCGGCCTGGGCCCGCTCCTGGTCGGCCTCCTTCTGGAGCCGCGCCTGCTTGATGGCCAGGTCGTTGTTGCGCTTGGCGATCTCCTCCTGGGCCTGGACCTTGGCGTCGTTGGCCTGCTTGGCGTTGGCGGCCTCGGCGATGGCGATCTCCCGCTGGGCGTTGGACTTGGCGATGGCGGCACCCTTGCGGATCTGCTCTACGTTGTCGATGCCCAGATTGGTGATGACGTCGTTGTCGTCGATGAAGTTCTGCACGTTGAAGGTGATCAGCTCCAGACCGTAGGCCCGCAGGTCGGGCACGGCGTTGGCCTGCACCTTCTCACTGAACAGCTTCCGGTCGCCCACCATCTCGGTCAGGCGCATCTGACCCACGATCTCGCGGATGTTGCCCTCCAGCAGGTCGTTGATCTTGCGGGCGATCTGATCCCGGCTCACGTTCAGGAAGTTCTGGGCGGCCAGACCGATCATCTCGGGCTCCCGGCCCACCCGGACGGAGACGGTGGAGTCCACCTTCACATTGATATATTCGGCAGTGGGAACGGCGGAGCCGGTCTTCACGTCGATCTGGATGGCGCCCAGAGAGAGCTTATCCAGCCTCTCCAGGAAGGGGATCTTGATGCCCGCCTTGCCGATGAGGATGCGGGGCTTCTTGTGCATGCCGGAGATGATGTAGGCCATGTCGGGCGGAGCCTTCACATAGCCGCTGGCCAGCACGGCGACGAGCGCCACGGCCAGAATGACCCAGGGAAGATAGACCAGATAGTTGCTCAGCATAACGATTCCTCCTTCACTTTCATGCCGCTGATGCTTCCGTACGCTTATCAGACGACGGCATGCTTCAAAATGTTCCCGATTTTCGGAAAATATTGGAAGGGTGCGCTCCCGCGGGAGCGAACCCTTTTCGATTCGATCACGCGTAGGCGTGCAGGCCGGGGATCAGCTTGTTGACCCCGGCAAAGGTGAACAGAAAGGCCGGGATCGCCAGGATCACGTACCAGCAGAGCCAATACCCGCTCTTCTGTCCCCGCAGCCGGATGTGGAAATAGACGGCGTAGATCAGCCAGGTGATCAGGGCCCAGACCTCCTTGGGGTCCCAGGTCCAGTAGGCCGACCAGGCGGCCTCCGCCCAGATGGCGCCGATGACGATCACCGCCGTCAGCAGCAGAAAGCCCAGAGCCACCAGACGATAGCTGCTGTACTCCAGCTGGCGCATCCGCCGGCTGTCCGGCGCCTCGCCCCGCCGGTGCAGCACAACGTAGCGCAGGGCGTAGCATCCTGCCACCAGGAAAGAGGAATAGGAGAACACGGCCGCGCCGATATGGAAGCTGAACCAGAAGCTGCGCAGGGCGGGCATCAGCTCGTTGATCTCCATGGGCTGCAGGGCGGCGTAGCCCATCACAAGGGCGGTGGCGCCCGCGCCGGCCACGGCGATCCAGTCCCCGTTCACCCGGGTACGGGCCACCGCCAGCATCAGCGCCAGGCCCAGGGCCAGGCCGCAGGCAAACTCAAACTGGGAGGACAGGGGCATCCGCCCTGCCGCGAAGCCGCGCCAGACGAAATAGCCCAGGTGGCACAGCAGACCCAGCACGAAGAGGGCCCAGCCGGCCTTTTTCAGCGGCTGCCGGCGGAGCAGCGCGCTCAGCAGCAGCACCGGGAAGGCCAGGGCATAGAGCCCCAGGCTCACAAAAAACAAGATCGTCATGCTTTGTCTCCCTCCTCCGGCTCCGCCAGCAGCTTCTCCAGCTCCAGGCGCATTTTCTCCGGTCTGGGGCCGGCCACGGTATAGCCCTCCGCGTCCGCCTTGACCAGCACAGGCTGCAGATAAAAGCTGAGAAACAGCCCCGCCAGCAGCAGGAGCATGGCGATCTCCAGCAGGGAGTTGGACACGGGGATCGGCATGATCTTGGCCCGCAGGCCGGGATAATAGGGCTCATGGAAGCGGAACACCCAATCTCCCAGCCTGATCTCCTCCCCGGGCTGCACCTGCATGTCCGGCATGACGGTGCCGTTGCTCACGATCCGGACCTGGTAAAACAGATAGCTGTCCTGCCCGTCCTCGGCCCTGGCCTCGTAGACGCCCAGGACCTGCACGCCGGTCAGCCCGTCCTCGGAGAGAAACACCGGCTCTTCCAGCTCGAAGAGATCCTCTTCTCCGGTGACGGGGTTGCTGGCACTCACCGCGCCGCCGACCCCGTAGGTCCACTGGAAGACCTTGACCCGGCCGAAGGACGCAGGAACGTTGACCTTGATCTCCCGGACCGGACTCCGCTGCCCGTCGGGCAGGGTGATGCGGATCTCACTGGCATAATCCAGCTTTCCGCTCTCGTCCTGCATTCGGAAGGACAGGACCTCGATCTCCGTCCCGTCGGAAAGGGTCACGCTCTCGCCCACCCGGCAATCCACATCCTGCACCTGAGGCAGGTACAGGGCGCCAATGCCGAAGAGCACCACCAGCAGGATGGCGCTGTGGATCAGAAAGCTGCCGAAGCGGCCGAAGCCGTTTTTATGGAAGACCAGGCTCTCCCCCGCCTCCGTCTCCCGGCAGCGGATGGCGGCCATGTGCCGGCGCAGCTTTTCCAGCTCGCCCGGCCGGAGCGTCCGGGTATTGGGCAGGGCGGCGGCCCACTCCACCTGGTTTTTCCCGGCACGCAGGGCCTTCACCAGCATCCTCCCGGTGCAGAGCAGCATGCTCAGGCAGAGCAGCCCCATCAGCGCGACGAAGTACCAGCTGTGAAATACGTCGTCCAGATACAGCCCGCGGATCAGGGCGCTCTTCCCGGGATAGTTCGCGGCATAGAAGGCGGCCTCCTCCCCCTGGGGGATCAGCGAGCTGACGCCGCAGAGCAGGGCCAGCACCGCCATGAGGAGATTGGCCGTGCGCATGGACAGCAGGGGGCGCAGAATCCATTTCCGGACCCAGTCCCATGCCTTTTGTAGATTGTTACCCATGGTCTCACCTTTTCTCTGATAAGAAAAACGCCGCCCGCCCGTCTGGGTGAGCGGCGCTTTCATTTGCTTTTCTTACTTGAACTTGGCAAGGGCCTCTTGGCAGAGCTCCTCCGCCTTATCCAGACAGTAGCGGGCCATCTGCGGGTTGTGGGCGCCGTTGCTGTTCTCCACAAAGACGAAGTCCCAATAGAACTGGGCGTCGCGGGCAAGAGCACGGATCTCCTCCAGCTCCTCCTCGCTGTAGTCTCCGCTCTCCACCGCGGCGGTGAGCTGCTGCTTCAGCTCCACCAGCTGCCAGGCCACCTCGTCGGTCCGGGTCTCGATCTCGCCCTGGATCCGCTTTACCTCACGGGGGAGGTTCGCGTGGCACTGAGAGCAGGTGCCGTCCAGCAGCTCCTGATTCTCCAGCGGGCTGATCAGATAGTGGCTGGAGTATTCGCCGTCCTCCGTGGCCACCTTGCCCATATGGCAGTCGGCGCAGGTGTAGGTGTCCCGGTGGGGGCTGCCTACGCCCAGATAGGTCTCCAGTTCGGGGTGCTGCACCTTGATCTGGCGCACGCCGGAGCCGGAGCTGGTATAATCCGCAAAGGGCAGGCCGTCCGCAAAATTCGCCGGGTCGTTGTAATAGGCCAGGATCTGGTCCGGATGCATGGTTTTCAAACTGGTGTGGGGCAGGGTGACCGGCGCGCCCTCCCGGGTGGGATCGAAGTAATACTCGTTGTGGCACTGGCCGCAGGACAGGGTCGCCGCGTCGATATTCTCAAAGTCGTCGCCCACGGCGTCGATCAGATAGGTGTGGGTGGTGACCAGGTTCACCTCGCCGTCCACCAGGGGGCTGTTGGCGTGGCAGTTGAAGCAGCTGATGGGCTCCGTCATCATGCCGTCCACCTCGGCAAAGGGCTTGCCGTAGGCCGTGTCGCCCTCCTCCAGGACCATCGCGGTCATCATGGGGGTCTTGCAGGTGAAGCAGCTGGACTTGGTCTTCTCGCCCACGCGGGCGGTCTCCCGGATATCGTCCAGGTCAAAGCTGTGTCCGCGGGCGGACAGGTAGTCCTTGGAGAAGCCGTAGGGCCCGTAGAGCTCCACCAGATAGGGATAGTCCTGCAGATAGTCGGTCTGGCCGTCGTTCTCCCCGTTCTGGGCCCAGGTGGCGTACTCGTTGGGGTAGGTCTCCGCCCAGTCGGCGGAGGTCAGCACATGGATGTGCCCGTCCGACTCCTTGAGGGCGTCCACATCCGGCTCACTGCTGAGCACCTCGGTCTTGACCAGATAGGCGTCAAAGTTCCGAAGCTGGAGGTCGCCGCTGTCCAGGGCGTTGATCACCGCGTTGTTCACGGCCTTGGAGCTCACCGTGGCGCCGGTGACGCCGTCGATCTCCACATCGTCAAAGCGCAGGCTCTGGGTGGCAATGATCTTCTCGGGCATGCGGTAGATGGCCTCGCTGCCGATCCCCTCGGTCTCCTGGTGCTCCAGCACCCGGACCCGGTAGATCCGCTCGTTGTCGGCGATGACCTGCACCCGGACGGGGCCGTTGCGCCCCTCGGCCGTGCCCTCCAGGGTGAGGGCGCCATCGGGGATCTCACTGTCCCGCACGCCGGCTACGGCGGGCCGATGGGCATAGAGGATGCAGAGGACCGCCAGCGCCAGCAGCAGGCAGCCGCAGATCAGGCCGATCCGGTCCAGCCTCTTGTTTTGCTTCTGTTTCTTTTCCATCTCTTCCTCCCGGGCGTCCCGCAAAATCATTCCGGTTTCCTGAGACGTCCTTTTGTATATTGTATCGGATCGCGGGTGAAAACACAAGCGTTTCTTTTTTCACGAAGTCCCGGCCTGCTTCCGGGAAAGCGGGCCTACTCCGTCTCCTCCGGCAGGTCCTCGATGTAGACCCAGGAGCTGTTGTCCGGCAGGTAGTTGATGACCACGGGCACAAAGCGGTCCTTGGCGCTGCCGATGGTCACATTGGGCTCGATGTCACCGTAGTTGTAGGTATAGGTATAGCGGTCGGTCCGGTAATAGACCCGGTCGTAGAGCTTGAAGAAGAGGACGCCGTTCTGCCCGGTGCCCTCGTCATAGCGCACCAGGGAACGGGGCGTGTCCAGATAGATGGAGAGGAGCTTTCCGTCCTCCCGATCCTCCAGCTGGTTGGCGGCGTAGAGCGCGAAGCCGCAGATGGCGTTGATGGGGCTGGGAGCGGCCGACATCTCCCGGGTGTAGATGAAGCTGGGCGCCTCCCCCTCCTTCGTCTCCGGCACGGGATGCATCACATCCGCCAGGATCACCTCGTCAAAGCCCATGTCGTAGAGCTCCCGCACCAGGGCGATGATGTAGCGGCGCAGCTCTGCGTTGTAGGGGTCCAGCCAGTAGCCCGTCTCGTCCACATAGTCCGAGCCGGAGGCGGTGCGCAGGGCGAAGTCCGTGGTGCGGGTGGCCAGCAGCCCGTCCACACAGCAGCTGATCTGCGCCACCAGCCAGAGCTCCTTGTTCTCGTCCGCGGCGTAGTTGCGCAGCTCCTGGAGCATGCCGCCCATATCGGAGGTCAGATCGTTCACGACGCTCAGGGAGTAGGCCTTCGCCAGATCCGTGTCCGAGACCCAGAGAAGATAGCCGGAGCGGGGCTTCATCTCGATCACCAGGGCGTTGCCGCTGTTGAGCTGCTCGGCCCGGCGCAGCAGATTGTCCCGGTTCACATCCTCGGCGGCGATGAAGATGGCGCGCACGGGTCTGGCTCTCTTGCCGGCCCGGGCCTCGATGCGGGAGTAGTCCGGCTCCTCGAAGACCAGTTCCGTGGAAACCTCTTCAAATTCCCGGATCTCCTTGCCCTCCTCGTCCAGCTCCGTCTCCGGCTCTTCCCAGGGCATGACGATCTCCACGCCGTCCTTGGTGATGACCACGTATTTCTGCAGGCTGTAAAACAGCACCACCACCAGCGTGATCAGCGCAAGCCCCACCACAAAGGGGATCAGGGCATAGTTGCGGCGCTTTTTCTGGCCTTTGTAAAATTCCCGATTCTTTGCCACTTTTTCTACCTCTTGTCAGAGGGTCATCCCTCGATTTTTGCGATCCTGCGCATGTGCCGCTCGTCCCCCGAGAAGGGGGTGTCCAGGAAGGTGTCCACGATCTTCAGGGCCAGCCCCTCCCCCACCACGCGGCCGCCCAGGGCCAGCATGTTGGCGTCGTTGTGCAGGCGGGTGGCCTCGGCGCAGAAGCAGTCCGTACACAGGGCGCAGCGGATGCCGGGGACCTTGTTGGCAGTGATGGAGATGCCGATGCCGGTGCCGCAGATGAGGATGCCCCGGTCACATTCCCCGGAGGCCACCGCCAGGGCCGCCGCACGGCCGAAGTCCGGATAGTCGCAGCTGGCCTCGGTATAGGTGCCGTAGTCATGATAGGCGATGCCGCGCTGTTCCAGATGCGCCTTGATCGCCTGCTTCAGCGCGAAGCCGCCGTGATCGCTGGCAAGTGCAAGCATAGTCATAATCCTCCAGTTTATTTTTTTCTCATTGTAGCACCAAATCCCCAAAGGTTCAAGAGGCAGGCGCAATTCCTTCCCGCCCACCGCCGGGAACGCGGCCACCGGGGATCGTCTCAAAAAGCTTGTCATTTCCCCGGGTTTTCAGCATTTTCTCGTTGCGTTTCGGAGAACGGCATGCTATACTGAAGAAACAGGGTTACATAACGCTGTATTATTGGTAAACCGCATTGGGGGATGACCATGCAGGAACGCTATAAAAAGCTCTATCATCTGAAACGCCGCCTGTACGCCTCCGACGCGCCGGTGATCATCGAGTCCGGCGCGCTGCTGCTGGAGCAGAATTCCAACGCCATTCTCTGCCAGCTCTGCTTCCGCAACATTCAGGATCGGCCCATCAAGGCCATCCGCGCGGTGGTGCAGCTGCTGGATGAGCGGGGGCGGCCCCTGGGCAAGCCTGTGGACCACCGTTTTCTGGATCTGGATCTGAAGCGGGAGGAGGAGTACGGCCGGGACACCGCCATCGTGCTGCCCCCGGAGCGGGCCGCCGCCTTCAGCGTGCGGCTGAGCCAGGTGAGCTTTGCCGACGGCGAGGTGTGGACGGACGAGGACAGCCCCTGGGAGGAGCTGCCCCGTCAGCTCAGTCTGGCGGAATACTGCGGCGGCGAGGAGGCTGCCGCCCGCTTCCGCAAGCGCCACGGCGAGAATTGCAGCTTTGCCCCGCTGGAGTCGGAGGAGCTGTGGTTCTGCCCCTGCGGCGCCGTCAACCCCATCGGAGAGAGCCGCTGCCACCGCTGCCGTCTGCGCCGCAGCGCGGTCCTGGGGCGGGCAGCCATGGCCAAGCCCGGCCGGGAGGGTGAGGAGACCCGCTTCTCCCACGAAAAGCGCGGGGAGAAAAAGCCTCTTGACGGGAAAAAGCGCGCGCTGCTCATCGGGGCGGCGGGCCTGGCGCTGCTGGCACTGCTGGCCATCCTGATCCTGCCGCGGCTCAAATCCGCCCCGGCGGCCGAGGAGGCGCGACCGGATGCGGCAGATTCCCCGGAAAAAGCGGCGGACACCGAGCCCCGGGACGAGCAGGAGGAGGCCTATGTGCAGGCCCTCGCCCTGCTGGACGCAGGAGAGCTGGACGCCGCGGAGGAGGCTTTCCTGGCGCTGGGCGATTATCGGGACAGCGAAGACTACCTTGCCCGGGTCATCCCCTACCGTCGGGCGCTGCTGCTGCAGGAAATGGCCGACTACGCCCCTCTGGAGGACGCCGCACGGCTCTACGAGGCGGCCGCAGAGGCTTTTGAGGCTTTGGGCGGCTACGAGGACTGCGCCGAGCGGGCGCTCCTGTGCCGGCAGAAGCAGGAGGAAGAGTATCTCAACCTGGCGGAAGCGCAGTATGACGAGGCTGTGGCTCTGCTGAACAACCGCTGCTACACCCAGGCCAGAAGCGCCTTTCTCGCCATCGGCGAGTTTCGGGACAGCCGGGAGCTGGCCGACGAGGCCCTCTACCGCCGCTCCCATGCCATTTATGATTTTCTGACCCAGCACCGGCTTGTGGGCGTCAAGGCCTCTCTGAGCGCCGATCCGGACACGGAAAGCGTGGTCGCCCTGTCCCGGGAGCAGCTGCTGGAACTGGGCAGCCAGGGCGTGGAAGAGCTGACGGCCGCCTTCGGGCAGGACCCCGTCCGCTTCACCACGGAGGAGAGCACCATGGGCTCGCTGCAGCCCATCGAGCAGGAGCTGGCGGAACAGTTCGCGGGCCTGGGCGAATACCAGGACAGCGCGGAGCTGGCGGAAAAGCTGCCGGAGATGATCGACGAGAGCGACGCCTTCTTTGCCCTCTGCGCCGAAGGCGAACTGGAGGAGGCCCGGAGCTGGCTGCTGGCCTATGAGAAGCCCTTTGAGGATCGGGAGCTTTGGCTGGGTCTGATCGACCGGTATCTGCCCTACTGCCGGAGCTGGAACCTCTTTGCCGGGGATCCCTCTCTGGTCTCCCAGGCCGAGGGCGGCGTGGAAAAGTTCTACAAGTTCCACTGCCAGGTCCTGCTCACCCGGGACGGCGCCGTGCTGCGCTTCCTCTCCGACGAAGGGCTGGAATCCCGGCCGGAGATGAGCGCCGAGCTGGGCGACGGACGCTTCATGACGCAGATCCGCAGCACCGGCTTCATCGCCCAGATCAACACCAGCGGCAGTCTGACTCTGGTGAAGCTGGAGGACGGCAAGGTGATCGGCGGCTCGGAATACGTGCCGGAGCGATAAAAGGAAGAAATGAAAACGGCTGCGCCTCATGAAGAAAATGTGGTGTGCCGCTTCGCGGCACGGATTACACTCCGTCGCGCTGCGCGCGAAACCATAATTGTCCAGAGGCTCTTCATTCCTTCCTTCATTCCAATAAAAACAGGACGGTTTCCCGTCCTGTTTTTTGTTGTTTTTTGCGATCAGTGGCCGTGGCCTTTTTCCGCACCGCCGGCGCCCACGCCGAAGTGCAGCTCCTTCATGCCCTCCACCTCGTCGCAGATGCCCTTGAGAGCGCACACGGTGCAGTCCGTGGGCAGACCCTCCAGGATCGTGGCCAGGGTGTTGGTGGCCTCGTTGGACTTCTTGGCCAGATCCCGCATGGCCTTGTAGTCAAAGCCGGGGGCGGTCAGGAAGATCACCGTGGCGCTGAGGACGTTGGGATCCTTCTTGTAGGCCTTGATGTAGCTGGCGCCGACGCTGCGGAAGCTGATGCCGCGCTTAAGGGCCTGCTTGCTGACGCGCACCTGCTCCCGGTAATTCTCCGGGGACATGCGCACCATGTAGCCCTCGGGATAGACATGGTACTTGGCAAACTCGATGTCCTTGAGGATGCGGTAGACCTTGTCGTTATCGTCGTCCAGCACGCCCACCCGCAGCAGCACGATGCGGGCAAAGTCGCAGTCGCCCTTGATCTCCTTCAGATCCGGGCCGTAGAGCAGCACCTGGTCCTTGTTCACCAGCTCCGGAGAGGAGGTGAAGAGGACGTAGTTGGCCGAGCCCTTGCCGGAGGCGCCCAGCTCAAAGGCCGCGTCCTTCTGGAGCACCAGCTCGCTGGATCCCACGTCGGTCCAGCAGTCCCGCTCGTTATAGTCCCAGCATTTGGGCGAGCCCTGCCCCAGAAGCGCCTGGGTATCTTTGATCAGGGAATTGAAAAGCTCCATACCTTAGAATACCAAGTCTACTTTCTTGCGGTCGAACATGGCATTGACCTGCTTGTAGGCCCAGCCCAGCACCTTCTGATCCAGGTTCCAGAAGTAGACCACGAACAGCACGCCGATCACGATGCCCAGCATCTTCAGGAGCTTCAGCAGAACTTTCGCTAATTTCGCCATATATTACAATAACTCCTTTCCTTATTGGCTCCCCCCTCGAGGGAGCTGTCGCGCAGCGACTGAAGGGGTGTGCGTCCCCCTCCGCCCCTTTTGGGGCGCCTCTCCCACGGGAGAGGCAGCGGGGATCTTACTTCTTGGCCAGGCCCTTCTGGCGGGCATACTCGGCAGCACCCAGCGCGCCCATCAGCTGCGGGTCGGTCTTCAGGTTGATGACCTTCAGCTTCAGCACGTGCTCGATGGCTTCCTTCAGACCGTCGTTCTTGGCACAGCCGCCGGTCAGCGTGATGCTGTCCGTGGCGCCGGCCTTCTTCGCCATGACGAAGCAGCGCTTGGCAACCGCCATCTCGATGCCGGCCGCGATCTCGTCGGTAGCCTTGCCCTCGCCCACCAGGGTGATGACCTCAGACTCCGCAAACACCGTGCACTGGGCCGTGATGGGGATCACGTTCTTC
>JAFRQP010000085.1 GCA_017428565.1 Oscillospiraceae bacterium | reverse complement strand
GAGGGGGAAGCGAGAAGGGACCCCGATCGCCCGTAGGGACGACCATCGGTCGTCCGCAGACGCTGCGCTGCGCTGCTTAACGGACGAGCAATGCTCGTCCCTACGGCCGGCAGGGGAGCCAGGGGTCCTGCGAGACCCACACCCCCTCAGTCCGGTCGGAGGCCGGACAGCTCCCCCAGAGGGGGAAGCGAGAAGGGACCCCGATCGCCCGTAGGGACGACCATCGGTCGTCCGCAGACGCTGCGCTGCGCTGCTTAACGGACGAGCAATGCTCGTCCCTACGGCCGGCAGGGGGAGCCGGGGGGCCCTGCGAGACCCACACCCCCTCAGTCCGGCCGGGGGCCGGACAGCTCCCCCGGAGGGGGAGCCTATATGGAAGGAGTTATTGTAATGGACAAGATCACCGCCAAGACGCCCTGGGAGCCCTGGATGGGCGAGGTGCCCATGCACCTGGACTATTTTCAGGGCAGCATGTTCGAGGCCGTGGAGAAGATCGCGGAGCAGTACCCGGAGAACACCGCCTTTACCTTCATGGGCACGCCCACGCGCTACCCGGAGATGATCCGCCAGATCGAGCGCTGCGCCCGCGCGCTGAAGGCCCTGGGCATCCGGGAGGGGGACAAGGTTACCATCGCCATGCCCAACTGCCCCCAGGCGATCTTCCTCTTCTACGGCGTCAACCGCATCGGCGCCATCGCCAACATGATCCACCCCCTCTCCGCCGAGAAGGAGATCGAGTTTTATCTGAACGAGTCCGACAGCGAGACCGCCATTACGCTGAACCAGTTCTACGGAAAGTTTGCCGGCATCCTGCCCAACACCCGGGTGAAGCATCTGATCCTCGCCAATATTGCCGACGCGCTCTCCCCCGTGATGAAGCTGGGCTTTGCGGCGAAGAATTTCATCGACCCCATCTCCAAGGCGCTCAAGAAGCACGCCTGGCCCCAGTTTCAGAAGAGGGTGCCCAAAAACGCCCCGAAAGTGGTGCTGTGGAAGGACTTCCTGGCGGGGGCCGAGCGGGAGACCGGGGCTTACGCCGTGCAGCGCCGGGGCGAGGATCCGGCCGTGATCCTCTATTCCGGCGGGACCACCGGCACCACCAAGGGCATCGTGCTCACGAACCTGAACTTCAACGCCCTGGGCCAGCAGGTGGTGGCCGCCAACCCCATCTTCACCCCCGGGGACAAGATGCTGGCCGCCATGCCCCTGTTTCACGGCTTCGGCCTGGGCGTCTGCGTGCACACCATGCTCTCCCAGGGCGGCCACTGCATCCTGATCCCCCAGTTCACCGCCAAGACCTATGCCAAGGACATGGTCAAGCACCGCTGCAATCTGATCGCCGGCGTGCCCACGCTGTATGAGGCGCTGCTGCGCCTGCCCAGTATGGAGGGCGCGAATCTGAGCTGCCTGAAGGGTGTCTTCTCCGGCGGGGACAGCCTCTCCATCGAGCTGAAGAAGAAATTCGACAAGTTCCTGGCGGACCACGGCGCCGCCATCCAGGTCCGGGAGGGCTACGGCACCACCGAGACCGTCACCGCCTGCTGTCTGACGCCGCTGACCAAGGCCAAGGAGGGCAGTATCGGCATTCCCTTCTCCGACGTGTACATCAAGATCGTGGCGCCGGGCACCGATCGGGAGCTGCCCTACGGCCGGGAGGGCGAGATCCTGCTGGCCGGCCCCACGGTGATGAAGGAGTATATGAAGCACCCCGAGGAGACCGCCCAGACTCTGCGGCGCCACTCCGACGGGCTCACCTGGGTCTACACCGGGGATTTGGGCGTCATGGACGAGGAGGGCTTCATCTTCTTCAAGGGCCGGGCCAAGCGGATGATCATCTCCTCCGGCTACAACGTGTACCCCGCCCAGATCGAGAACATCCTGGACGCCCACGACAAGGTGCAGATGAGCTGCGTCATCGGCGTGCCCGACTCCTACAAGATGCAGAAGGTCAAGGCCTTCGTGAAGCCCGCCGCCGGGGTCCCCGCAAACGAGCAGACCAAGAAGGAGCTGCTGGACTACTGCAGCAGGCACATCGCCAAATACGCCATGCCCTATGACATCGAGTTCCGGGAGGATCTGCCCAAGACCCTGGTGGGCAAGGTGGCCTACCGGGTGCTGGAGGAAGAGGAGCAGGAGAAGCTGAAGGCCGCGGGCTGAGCGGCGCAAAAAGCGGGAAGCGTGAAAACACGCTTCCCGCTTTTTGCTTTTCGGGGACGATCAGCCCCGGCCGATGTTGATGAGGCCCTGCGTGCTGCCGGTGTCTATCACCGGCACGTCTGTCTGGCGGATCTCCAGCTCCCGGGCGATATGCTCCAGGGTCTCCAGATCGTTGCTGCCGCCCACGACGATGAGGAAGCCCCGGCTCTCGCTGAAGAGGAGCACGTAGTTCTCCTGCCCGCGAAAATCGGTGTAGAGCATCTCCACCTCCGTGACGCTCAGATCATCCCAGGTCTCGGTCTTCACGATCCGATATTCCCCCATGAGGGTCAGGCGCAGGCCGGGGCGCAGGTTCGCGTCGAAGATCTGATACCGGATGCCCAGATCCCCGTCGCTGCCGGTTGCCCCGGTGTCGAAGGAGACGCTGCTGTACCAGTCCTCCGGATCCCAGGGCTTGCCCTCCTGGGCGATTACGTCTGCCGCTGTTCCGCGCTGGTAGCCGTGGTTCGGCTGTGTCGGCAGCCAGCCCGGGCGAAATTCCGTCTGGTACACCGGACCGTCCGTGCTGAGGCTGAAGGTCAGCCCTTCCGACGGGTACTGAGGCCCGGCCTCATAATCGACGTTGCCCTCCTCGTCCCAGACAGGGTAGGCACCGAGCTCCAGCTCCTCCTCCGTGGCGGGGCGGATATTTATGCCGAAAAGGCCCGTCGCATAGGCCGTCACCCCCAGGGCCAGCAGCAGCGCCGCCGCCAGGGCCAGGGCCACGGCTTTTTTGGTGAGGCGTCTGGGTTTTCGATTTGTCTCAGGGTTCATGCGCTTTTTTACCTCCGTCATCGTGTCGGCGGAGGCGTGGAGGCGGCCGAAGACCGCCTGGAATTTTTCCCGATCTGTCATGCTTTCACTCCTCCGTCAGTTGTTCTTTCAGCTTTGCCCGGGCCCGATGCAGCCGGGTACTCACCGTGTTCTCCGGCAGGGCCAGCAGCGCTCCGATCTCCCGCACCGAGTAGCCCTCAAAGTAGTACAGCAGCAGGGGCAGCCGGTACTTCCGCTCCAGGCCCATCACGGCCAGAAACAGCGCCGTGTGGTCCGGCTGCTCGAAGCCCAGGGTCTCGGCGTAGTCCTCCAGAGACTCCCGCCGCCGCCAGGGGCTGCGGAACAGGGCCTTGCAGCGGTTGAGGGTGACGCGGATCAGCCAGTTGCGCAGGTGCTCCTCGGAAGAGAATTCCTTCTCCTCCCGCCAGAGCGCCAGCAGCACCTCCTGGGTCACGTCGTCCGCGTCCTCCCGGTTTTTCGTGTAGCTGTAGGCCAGGCGGAACACGGTGTCCTTCCACCGCTCGGCCGTCGTGACAAAGCGTTCTTCCGTCATAGCTATGAACCTCGATCAAAAATGAAGCTTCACCCTGAATATGCACCGGAGGGGGCTTTGCTTTCACCGTTCTCTGAAAAAATCTGCGGCCCCGCGCTCCCGGCGGCCCGTTTGGAGCGCTGGACCCGCCCGGGGCGGGAACAAAGAGGATTTGACAGCGTCTCATTTCCGGCGTATGATACAAAAAAGAAGGAAAATGCGCGAAGGGAGGGACCGGGATGGATCAGGACAAGCTGAGGGGCGCTCCGCCGGAGGAGCTTACCGCAAAGCCCTCGGCGGACCCGGAGGAGACGGAACAGAAAAGCGAAGAGGAAAAGAAGCAGGATCTCAAAAAGAAAGCGGTCAAGGCGGGCGTCGCGCTGTTCACCTCGGCAAGCGTGCTGGTGGGCGGCCTCTTCCCCTCGCCGGACGCCATTCTGGCCGACGAGCAGGATCTGAACCCGGTGGCCATCGTCCAGAACGACAATGACAACGACGATCTGGACGGCGACGGGGGAGACGGGGACTCCGGCAGCCAGGAGGACGAGGAGGAGACCGGGGAGGAGACCGGCGGCCTCCGGGCGGGCCTGCGGCAAAAGCTGCTGCAGCTGCCCCTGGCGCTGCGGGTCTTCGTGCTGGTGCCGCTCTGGGCCGTGGGCTGGGTGATCTGGACCGTGGCCGGCGGCCTCTGGACCATGCTGCTGGGCCCCATCGCGGGCAAGGCCGTGAGCTGGCTCTTCCTGCTGGGGGCGCTGCTGGGCGCTCTCGTCCTGGGGATGAAGACCATCTTCCCCAACATGCCGCTGAAGAAGATCATGAACAAAAAGAGTCTGCTGGGCCTGCTGCTGGGCGGGCTGGGCCTGGGGATCGCGGACTTGACGGTGCCCCTCTTCTGGGATGGCTACGAGCAGCTCGCCCATGTGCTGAAGGCCAGCGGCATGGCGCTGATCCTGGGCACGGTGAGCTTCGCGCTGATCCGCCGGCTGCTGAAAAAGAAGGGGTCGGAGGCCGCCCCCGCGCCGGAGCCGGAGCCCGAGGAAGAGCAGCCCTGGACGGACGCGGAGATCCTGGCCCTGGCGGACAGCGTGAGCCGCCGGCGCTGAGCGCACAGCACCCCATACGCAAAAATCCCCCGGGACAGCCGGGGGATTTTTCATGCCTTGTTACTTTTTCTTTTTGCCGAAGATGCCGCCGGAGCTCTTGCCGGTCTCGCCCATGGCGGCCGCGTACTCCCGCAGCTTTTCCTTCTGGTTGGCGTTGAGGCCGCGGGGCACGCCCACCTTCACGGTGACGAACTGGTCGCCCCGGGTGCCGGGGCTGCGCAGGTAGGGCACGCCCTTGCCCCGCAGGCGGAAGGTGGTGCCGGGCTGGGTGCCCTCGGGGATGGTGTATTTCACCTTGCCGTCCAGGGTGGGCAGCTCCAGCTCCGCGCCCAGGGCCGCCTGGGTGAAGCTGATCTCCTGCTCCATGTATATGTTGGTGCCCTCCCGCTCGAAAATGGCGTGTGGCCGCACGATCACGGAGATCAGCAGGTCGCCCGCCGGGCCGCCGTTGAGACCGGCGTTGCCGTAGCCCGCCCGGGAGATGCTCTGCCCGTCGTCGATGCCGGCGGGGATCTTCACGGTCATCTTGTGCTGCCGGCGGATGCTGCCCAGACCCCGGCAGGTCTTGCAGGGCTGGTGAATGATCTTGCCGGTGCCGCGGCACTTCTGGCAGGGGCCCATGCTCTGGGCCATGCCGAAGGGCGTGCGCTGGGTGGTGCGGACGCTGCCGGTGCCCTGGCAGTCCGGGCAGACCTCAGCGGTGGTGCCGGGGGCGCAGCCGGAGCCCTTGCAATCCGGGCACTGCTCGATGCGCTGGGTGGTGATCTCCTTCTCGCAGCCGAAGGCGGCCTCCTCGAAACTGATGTTCACCTGGGCGCGCACGTTGTCGCCCCGGCGGGGGGCGTTGGGGTTCTGCCGCGTGCCGGCGGCGCCGCCGAAGATGCTGGAGAAGATGTCGCCAAAGCCGCCGACGAAGCCGCCGCCGAAGCCGCCGCCGAAGATGTCCTCAAAGCCGCCGAAGCCGCCGAAACCGGCGCCGTAGCCCGCGTTGGGATCGAAGGCCGCGTGGCCGAACTGGTCGTAGCGCTTGCGCTTCTCCTCGTCGGACAGCACCTCGTAGGCCTCGTTTGCCTCCTTGAAGCGCTCCTCGCAGGCCTTGTCGCCGGGATGCAGGTCCGGGTGGTTCTCCTTGGTGATCTTCCGATATGCTTTTTTGATCTCCTCGGCGCTGGCGTCCTTCGCTACGCCCAGGACCTCGTAATAATCTCGTTTTTCTGCCATGGGAATACTCCTTAAACCGCGTCAATGAGCTGAGGAGGGGTCCTCAGCTCAATGGCATGGTATTCGCGGGGATAAGTGAAGAGCGAAGAGTGAAGAGTGAAAAGAGGATGCTCTCTTCACTTTTCACTTTTATCTTTTCACTTGTTATTGTCGTCGTCCACCACGGTGTAGTCCGCGTCGTAGTAGTCCTGGCCGCCCTGGGGACCCTGGGGGCCGCCCTGCTGGTACTGGCTGGGATCGAAGCCCTGGCCCTGGGGGCCGCCGGCCTGCTGATACAGCTTCTCGCTGAGCTTGTAGAAGGCCTGGGTCAGCTCCTCGGTGGCGCTCTTGATGGCGGCGGAGTCGGTGCCGGTGAGGGCGGTCTTCAGCGTCTGGAGCTTGCCCTCGATCTCGGCCTTCTCGGCGCCCTGCAGCTTGTCGCCCAGGTCGGCGATGGTCTTCTCGGTCTGGTAGACCATCTGGTCGCCCTGGTTGCGGATGTCCACCTCTTCCTTGCGCTTCTGGTCCTCGGCGGCGTACATCTCGGCCTCCTTGACGGCCTTGTCGATGTCCTCCTTGGACATGTTGGTGGAGGCGGTGATGGTGATGTGCTGCTCCTTGCCGGTGCCCAGATCCTTGGCGGAGACGTTCACGATGCCGTTGGCGTCGATATCGAAGGTGACCTCGATCT
>JAFRQP010000010.1 GCA_017428565.1 Oscillospiraceae bacterium | reverse complement strand
GGCCGCCGTTTACCGGGGCTTCAGTTCGACGCTTCACCTCGCGGCTGACGTCTCCCCTTAACCTTCCGGCACCGGGCAGGTGTCAGGCCTTATACAGCACCTTTCGGTTTCGCAAAGCCATGTGTTTTTGTTAAACAGTCGCCTGGACCGCTTCCCTGCGCCCTCCGTCTCCGGTAGGGTCCCCTTCTCCCTAAGTTACGGGGTTGTTTTGCCTAGTTCCTTGGCCATGAATCACTCGAGCACCTTTGGATATTCTCCTCGACCACCTGTGTCGGTTTGCGGTACGGGCGGACAGGCCCTGGCCTTAGCAGCTTTTCTCGGGAGCATGGTTGCCGCGGCTGTCCCCTCCGCCGAGGCGTCGGGGTACTCTCGGGTCTCGGCACCCGGGACGTGCTTCACTGCCCCGAGTATACCTACGCCCTTCAACGCGCCATTCCGTCGGCGCGCGCGCGTTTCACTTCTCCGTCCCTGCATCGAAAGCCTGTCCGGTACCGGAATCTTGACCGGTTGCCCATCAGCTGCGCCCTTCGGCTCCGCCTTAGGCCCCGACTTACCCTGATCCGATTATCGTTGACCAGGAAACCTTGGTCTTCCGGTGTGCGGGTTTCCCACCCGCATTCTCGTTACTTATGCCTACATCTGCTTTTCCGCCTCGTCCAGCACGCCTCGCGGCGCACCTTCGCCCACGGCGGAATGCTCCCCTACCAACAATTGCTTGTTCCACGGCTTCGGCAGCGTGCTTCATGCCCGTTTATTATCCACGCCCTGCCGCTCGACTAGTGAGCTGTTACGCACTCTTTAAATGAATGGCTGCTTCCAAGCCAACATCCTAGCTGTCGCTGCAGCAAGACCTCGTTTCAACAACTTAACACGCATTCCGGGACCTTAGCCGGTGGTCCGGGTTCTTTCCCTCTCGGACGCGGACGTTAGCACCCGCGCCCTCACTCCCGCAGACCATGTGACAGCATTCGGAGTTTGGCCGGATTTGGCAGGCGGTGAAACCCCCGCATCCAATCAGTATCTCTACCTCTGTCGCACTGCTGCAAGGCTGCCCCTAAAGGCATTTCGGGGAGTACGAGCTATCTCTCAGTTTGATTGGCCTTTCACTCCTACACACACCTCATCCGGAGGCTTTTCAACGCCCGTCGGTTCGGCCCTCCAGCGGGTGTTACCCCGCCTTCAGCCTGGACATGTGTAGATCACTAAGTTTCGCGTCTGCTCCCCCTGACTCGACGCCCTATTCAGACTCGCTTTCGCTTCGGCTCCGCGCCTAAGGCGCTTAGCCTCGCCGGGGAGACGCAACTCGTAGGCTCATTATGCAAAAGGCACGCCGTCGCCCCGGAACGGGGCTCCGACCGCTTGTGGACGCACGGTTTCAGGTTCTCTTTTCACTCCCCTGCCCGGGGTTCTTTTCACCTTTCCCTCACGGTACTTGTGCGCTATCGGTCTCTCGGTAGTGTTCAGCCTTGCGGGATGGGCCCCGCAGATTCCCGCAGAATTCCTCGTGCTCCGCGGTACTCAGGTGCCGCCTGATGCTCAATTCTCCATTTCGCGTACGGGGCTGTCACCCGCTGTGGCCACGCTTTCCTGCGTGTTCCGCTATGGATCGTATCGCATGCTGTCGGCGGTCCTACAACCCCGGGCGTTGCCAGAGACAACCCCGGTTTGGGCTAATGCGCGTTCGCTCGCCACTACTTGCGCAATCGTTGTTACTTTCTTTTCCTCCGGGTACTAAGATGTTTCAGTTCCCCGGGTTCGCCCCGAAGCTTGGCTTCGGTGTCGGGATCGCTCCCGACGGGTTTCCCCATTCGGACATCCGCGGGTCACCGGGCATTTGCCCCTCACCGCGGCTTTTCGCAGCTTGTCACGTCCTTCTTCGCCTCCGAGAGCCACAGGCATCCCCCGTGCGCCCTTGTTCACTTTCTCTTTGCCTATTCCCGGACAGCACGCGCGTCAGCACGCGCATCCGGGCGCATATCATAAGACTCGCTCGATTCCGACGTCTTTCGACGTCATCATGAAATCGCTTGATTTTTCTCGTTTTGCGTTCCCACCATGTCAATGATCTCTCTCAGTTTTCCTTCCGTAGTCCCAGGCAGACTTGAACTGCCGACCTCTACATTATCAGTGTAGCGCTCTAACCAACTGAGCTATAGGACTGCTCGTCCCTAAGCCCGACCCGGGCCCGGGTGTATCGCGTGCAATGAGGACCCCGCGCGGCCCTTGCGGGCTCGCGGCTGGCGCAGAAGACTTCTTTTCGGGCACCCCCGGTCTCGCCTTGTGTCAAGACCCCGCCGACGGTAACAGGCACTCGCGTTTCCGGAAGGCACTCCCCCGAAAGGGGACGCCCCGGCGGACGCGGACGTCGCCGCGCTCCAGAAAGGAGGTGTTCCAGCCGCACCTTCCGGTACGGCTACCTTGTTACGACTTAGCCCCAGTCACTTGTCTTACCCTTGGCCGCTCCTTGCGGTGGCGACGATGCAGGTGGCCTTGGTGTCGATGGCCAGCTGGCAGCAGGAGTGGGACAGGGCGTCGATGTTGTTTTTCAGCACGCGGCTGAGCGAGCTGGCCTTCTGGTGGATGCGCTCCGCGCGGTCGCGGGTGCGGAAATACGCCTCCTGCGCCTCGGAGAAGCTGGCCATGGGCCGGTTCTCCATGTCCGCCCGGGTCAGGTAGGCAAAGGGCGTCACGTCGGCGGCCTTGCCCTCGGCATCCAGCACCAGCATGGGCTTTGCCAGGCCCGGCAGCGATTCGATCAGCGCGCACAGCCTTCCGGCCAGCGCGTCCACGTCGGTCTCTTCCAGCCGCAG
>JAFRQP010000084.1 GCA_017428565.1 Oscillospiraceae bacterium | reverse complement strand
TTTTGCTTTGCTATAGAAACTTCAAAATTGCGGAATACCGTGTTGAAGACGGTAAGCTCCTCAACCGTTCCATTTCAAGGTTGTGAATGTGTATACCATGTCCCTTCACTGCTGTTTACCATGTTTCCCTTGACACAATGCCCGTCCCTACGGCGCGGGGACCGGCTGGCCCCGTATCCGCGGGCGGCAGGTTGCCGCCCCTACGGCGCAAACCAACGTTGCCGCGGGACGGCGGACGGGCAATGCCCGTCCCTACGGCGCCCGGACCAACCGCGCCCTGTGTCCCCGGGCGCTTCGTGAAGCGCCCCTACGGCGTCCGGACCGAGCTTTTTCAATCCGTCGGCGCAGCCGACACCATAATTATTCAATATTCATTATTCATTATTCATTATTCATTTCTTCATTCCTTCATTCCTTCATTCCGCCAGGAGCTTGTGCGCCCGGCAGGTCTCCACCAGAAAGTCCCGGAACTGGCGGATCTCCCGGCGCTGCAGCAGGTTTTTGAGACACACGAAGCGCAGGCTGGCCTCCGTCTCCGGCTCCAGGGGCACCGCCGCCACGTTGTAGTAGCGGGCAAAGGACTCCGGCCCCAGCACCACCCCCACGCCGCTGCGGGTCAGGCTCATGTTGGTCTCGATGCTGTCGGAGCGGTAGATCCGCCGGGGCGTGAAGCCGTGGCGGCTGCAGAGCTCCTTGAGCTGCCGGTCCTCGGCGGAGTGTTCCAGGCCGGAGATCACCGTGGTCCCCTCCAGCTCCCGGATGGCGATGCGCTCCCGCCCGGCCAGGGGGTCCAGCCGGGACAGGAGCACGCACTGCCGCTCCCGCACCAGGGGGATGCTGCTGTACTCGCTCTGCCGGTCCAGATAGTCCTCCGTGGGGAGCCGGTCCAGCACCAGATCCACCTGCTGCTGCCGCAGGGCCATGAGAAAGTCCATGCCCGCCTCGGTGAAAAAGGACACTTCGATCTCCGGCTGCCCCTCGAAATAGCGCACGATGTCCTCAAAAAGGCTGTTGGAGTAGACCCGGGAGCCCAGGCCGATGCGCAGCTGCTTGCGGGCGGTGGGGTTGCTGGCCTGGACGTCCCGGCAGAGCTTCTGCCAGGCGTCGATCACCGGGCGGGCCTGGCGGCAGAAGCGCTCCCCCGCGGCGGTGGGCTCCAGCCCGTGGACCGTGCGGGTGAAGAGGGCGCAGCCCAGCTCCTGCTCCAGCCGCTGGATCTGCTGGGAGATGGCCGACTGGGACACGTAGAGCCGCTGGGCCGCCCGGGACATGCTGCGGCAGGCCGCCACCTCCAGTACGTAAAGAGCCTGCGTCGTGGTCACAAAATCACCTTCTCTTATGGCAATAAGCGTTTCTTATGCCCCTATTATAAGGAAGTGTTTTACACATTTCAAGTCCTTTTGTAAGATAAGACCAGCATGATCCTCATTTGGACGAGAAAGGAAGTACCGCTTATGGACAAGGTTCTGTTTTCCGGGAACGAGGCTATCGCCCGCGGGGCCTATGAAGCCGGTGTCAAGCTCTGCTCGGCTTATCCCGGCACCCCCAGCACCGAAATCTTCGAGAATCTTCCCCAATACAAGGACGCGCTCTATTGCGAATGGGCTCCCAACGAGAAGGTCGCCACCGAGGTGGCCTACGGCGCCAGCATCGCCGGCGTGCGCAGCCTCTGCGCCATGAAGCACGTGGGTCTCAACGTGGCCGCCGACCCCATGTTCACCGCCGCCTACAACGGCGTCAACGGCGGCATGGTCATCGTCAGCGCCGACGATCCCAGCATGCACTCCTCCCAGAACGAGCAGGACAACCGGCATTACGCCCGCTCCGCCAAGATCCCTCTGGTGGAGCCCTCCGACTCCCAGGAGTGCAAGGACTTCATGAAGGAGGCCTACAAGATCTCCGAGATGTTTGACGCGCCGGTGCTCTTCCGCACCACCACCCGCGTCTCCCACTCCAAGAGCCTGGTGTGCCTGGGCCAGCGGGAGGAGCCGGAGTTGAAGCCCTACGTCCGCAACCCCATGAAATTCTCCTGCACCCCCGCGCTGGCCTACCGCAACCACCCCAAGGTGGAGAAGAACATGGCCGCGCTGGAGGAGTACGGCAATACCTGCTGCCTCAACAAGATGGAGATCAAGGGCCACAAAATCGGCGTCATCACCGCCTCCATCGCCTATCTCTACGCCAAGGACGTGTTCCCCGAGGACACCTCCTTCCTGAAGCTGGGGCTCACCAACCCCCTGCCCATGAAGCTCATCCGGGAATTTGCCTCCCAGGTGGAGAAGCTCTACGTCATCGAGGAGCTGGATCCCTTTATGGAGGAGCAGATCAAGGCCGCCGGCATCGACTGCGTGGGCAAGGAGCTCACCGGCAAGCTCTATGAGTTCAATCCCCAGCTGCTGAAGGAGCGGCTCTTCGGCGAGAAATACGAGGCTCCCGATCTGGGCGTCAGCGCCGTGTCCCGTCCCCCCGCTCTCTGCCCCGGCTGCCCCCACCGCGGCTTCTTCTACACCATGTCCCGGCACAAGAACTTCATCGTCACCGGCGACATCGGCTGCTACACCCTGGGCGGCGCGGCTCCCCTGAACGCGGCGGACACCTGCGTGTGCATGGGCGCCGGCTTCAGCGTGGGCATGGGCCTGGCCAAGACCCTGGAGCTCACCGGCGACCCCCGCAAGGTCTTCGGCGTGGTGGGCGACTCCACCTTCTTCCACAGCGGCATGACCGGCGCCGCCGAGATCATCTACAACAAGGGGCATATGATCCCCGTGGTGCTGGACAACTCCATCACCGGCATGACCGGCCACCAGGACAACCCCGGCTCCGGCAAGACCCTCCAGGGCGAGATCGCCGAGAAGATCCGCATCGAGAAGGTGCTGGAGTCCATGGGCTACCAGTTCATCCAGATCGTGGATCCCCAGGATCTGAAGGCCATGGACGAGGCCGTGGTGAAGGCCGCCGCCTCCGAGGTCCCCGCCGCCATCGTGGTGCGGCGTCCCTGCCTGCTCATCAAGGGCATCAAGCACGACATCGGCAAGTGCGTGGTGGACGCGGACAAGTGCATCGGCTGCAAGAGCTGCCTGCGCGTGGGCTGCCCCGCCATCCTGGTGGAGAACAAGAAGGCCCGCATCGACCAGAATCAGTGCGTGGGCTGCACGGTCTGCGCCCAGGTCTGCCCCAAGGGCGCCATTATGAGGAAGGAGTGAGCGGCATGAAGGAAAGCAAGAGCGCGCTGCTGGTGGGCGTCGGCGGCCAGGGCGCCATCCTCACCGCCAAGGTGCTGGTGAACGGTCTGATGAAGGCCGGCTACGACGTGAAGATGTCCGAGGTCCACGGCATGAGCCAGCGGGGCGGCAGCGTCTCCACCCAGGTCCACTGGGGCGAGAAGGTCTGGTCCCCGGTCATCGGCAAGGGCGCGGCGGATATCATCGTGGCCTTTGAGAAGATGGAAGCCGTCCGCTATGCCGACTTCCTGAAGCCCGAGGGCGTGGCCGTCATCAACGATTACGAGATGGCCTCCTCCAGCATCGCCGCGGGCCTCTGCGAGTACCCCCAGGGCTGCCTGGAGGCCATGCAGAAGAACTACCGCTGCCTGGTTCTGAACGCGGAGAAGATCGCCGAGGAGCTGGGCAACGCCAAGTGCATGAACATCGTCCTCTTCGGCGGCATGGTCAAGGCCCTGCACATGGACGATATCGACTGGGAGGCCGTCATCGCCGAGACCGTCCCCGCCAAGTTCAAGGAGCTGAACCTGAAGGCCTACCGCGCCGGCTACGAGGCGGTCTGAGGCTGAGAAAAACTGCATAAGCACGACAAAAAGGACGCCCCGAGGGCGTCCTTTTTGCGTAGTTCCGGTTTTACCGTTTCTTATAGAGCAGCAGCTCCGGATCGCTCCCCTCGCAGCCGTAGGTGCAGACCAGGATGAAGTCCACATTGGCCAGGACGCCGAAGCAGCGCTCCCCGCCGTCCTCCGGCTCCAGCTGGGTCCCCAGATAGGTGGTCCTGTCGTCCAGGAACTTCACCGCCGCCCCGCCGGGGAGGGGGTAGGCCAGGTTCACATAGCTGCCCACCAGGGCGTTGAGCCGTTCCACCTTCGGCATGCCCGGCACGCCCAGGGCGTTGATCTCCTCCACCAGCTGTTTTTTCAGCGCCTCGAACTGCCCGTCTCCCGCCAGCTCCTCGTGCCGCTTCCAGTAGTCCAGCTCCGGCAGACTCTCCCGCAGCCAGGCCCTGGCCCGCTCCTCGGAGAAGCCCTGGCTCACCATGTTGGGGACGCAGACCTCGATCAGCTCGTCCATGTCGCTGTAGGTATAGCTCCCGTCGGCGTAGCACCACTGGCAGTAGTCCTCATTCAGCGCCCCGTCCTTATCCCGGCCCAGGATCTCGTCCTCCAGGGGCATGCCGCAGCACTGGCAGATGAGCTGCCGGGGCGAACCCAGCAGGGTGTTGATGGAAACGCGGAAGAGCCGGGACAGCAGCTTCAGCGTCTCGGTATTCGGCACGGTCTCCCCGTTTTCCCAGCGGGACACCGCCTGCCGGGTCACGAAAAGCTTCTCCGCCAGCTCGTCCTGGGACAGGCCGTGCTTCGTCCGCAGGCCGTAAATCACATCTTTTGTATTCATAAGAGCACCTCCTTTGGTTGTACTATACCACAGCGCGGCGGAATTTGCACGCAACCATCTGTTTCTCCCCCGGATTCTTTCCGGGGCGTTCTTAAGAAATCTTCACACTCTCGTTCTCGACAAGCGCCGCGGCGCGTGATACAGTAGTTTTTGTCAGGAAGCTCCTTCCTGACGGGACATTTTTTCTCTGATCCCGATTTTTCTTTTTTGATTGCTTGGAAAGGCAGGCGAAACCCGATGAAACAAACCGGAAAACTGCTGCGGACGCTGGCGGCCCTGCTGGCTCTGCTGCTGCTCTGCGGCTGCGGCGCGCAGGAGGCCGCCCAGCCCCAGGGCGCCGAGGCTCCCCAGCCCGAGAGCCAGGAGGCCGAGGCCGCCGAGACTCAGGAGCCCGCGCCCACCGACTCCCCCGCGCCCGCGCCCACGGAGGCCCCCGCGCCGGAGCCCACACCGGAGCCCACGCCGGAGCCCGTCACGGTCTCCGTCTCCAATGTGGACGAGCTGCTGGACGCCATCGCGCCCAACACCGTCATCGAAATGGCCCCCGGGGTCTATGATCTCTCCGTGGCCGTGAACTACGGCAGGCTTGACGCCTCCCCCTACTATACCTGGAACATGGCGCCGACCTATGACGAGCCGGAGTTCGGCCTGGAGATCCATGATGTGGAGGGCCTGACCATCCGGGGCGCCGGCCGGGGCGTCAGCTTCCTCAACGCCCTGCCCCGCTATGTGTTCGTGATCACCTTCCGCAACTGCAGCGGCGTGTCCGTGGAGGGGATCACCGCCGGTCACAGCCCGGATCGCGGCGAGTGCATGGGCGGCGTGCTGGACTTTGCATGCTGCACGGACGCGAAGGTGCAGGGCTGCGGTCTCTTCGGCTGCGGCACCGTGGGCGTCTACGCGCAGGGCTGCGACGGGCTCACCGTCCTGGACACCCAGATCTACGAGTGCAGCAGCGCCGCCGTGCAGGCCGCAAACTGCCGGGACCTGTGGGTGGACGGCAGCGAGGTCTATGAGATCGGCAGCGAGGACTTCAGCGCCTATGCCCTCTTCCAGGCCAACGACACCGACGGCTTCGTCGTCACCAACTGCTCCGTTTACAGCAACCGCGCCAACTATCTCTTCCTCAGCACCGGCAGCCGCAACTGCTTCTTCCTGTCCGACCGGGTCAGCAACAACGTGCTGGTCTACGGCTTCCAGAACTACGACAATCCCTGCGTGGTGGACGGCTGCAGCTTCAGCGGCCCGGAGGGCGCGGTCTACGCCTGGGCAAGCCCCGAGGGGCTGCCCCCCGCGGATCTGACGGGCAAGTCGCTGAGCGAGCGGGAGCTCTTCTCCATGGTCTACGCCGCCATCGACCCGGCGGGCAGACTTCCCCTGCGGGAGGAGCCCGGGCCCGAGCAGACCATCACCGTCACCACGGCGGATGAGTTCCTGGACGCCATCGGCCCCAACCGCACCATCGTGCTGGACGGGGAGGTCTTTGATCTCAGCGCCGCCAAGGGCTTCGGGGTCTCCGAGAGCCCCTACTACCGCTGGGCCTCCTGCTACGACGGGCCGGAGCTGGTGATCTCCTGGGTCTCCGATCTCCACATCCGCGCGGCGAATCCGGACCCGGCGGCAACCAGTCTGGTGACCGTGCCCCGCTACGCCAATGTCCTCAGCTTCTGCGGCTGTCATAACGTAACGCTGGAGGGCTTCACCCTGGGTCACACCCGGGGCGCGGGCAGCTGCGCCGGCG
Organism: Oscillospiraceae bacterium; assembly: GCA_017428565.1. Classification (GTDB taxonomy): domain Bacteria; phylum Bacillota; class Clostridia; order Oscillospirales; family Oscillospiraceae; genus Limivicinus. The sequence goes on along the minus strand of JAFRQP010000084.1, from coordinate 44,343 downwards.
GCGTGGTGGACTTCCGCTACGGCAGCGGCCTGGCGCTGACGGACTGCCGGCTCTACGGCTGCGGCGTGCTGGGCCTGAACGCTACCGACAGCAGCTGGATCTCCCTGGAGCGCTGCGAGATCTACGACTGCTCCGACGGCGGGGTCCTGTTCTACGAGGTGCAGGACGCAAGCTTCCTTGACTGCGACATTCACGACGTGCCCAGCCCCGCTCTGGCGCTGTACAACTGCCTGCGCGTCACCTGGAACGGCGAGTCCCAGCAGGGCGGCCAGTACAACGTGGATCGGCACGACGGCAGTCTGATCCCCCTGCCCTCCGATCTCTCCTATGCGGAGCTGCGGGAGGACTTTCCTCTGGAAGAGCTCTGCATCTACTACCAGAACCAGGAGCTGCTCTCTCTGGATCTGAAGGAGCAGGACAGCGTGATCCTGACGGCCAAGGGCTTCGGCAGCTACGGCCAGCAGGCGCAGATGGCCAGCGTATGGAGCTGCGACGGGACGGCCTATCTGCAGCTGACCCCCATCAACGGCGGACGGCAGTGCATCGTCAAGGCGCTGAAGGCTGCGGACGGCGATCTGAACCTGAGCGCGGACTGCGGAAACGGGCGCTGTGAGATCCCCGTGCGCATCAGCGCGCGCTGAGCGCGAGACTAAGACGCGGCAAAAATCCATAGAACACAGAAGCCAGAGGCAAGGGCCTCCGGCTTCTGTGTTTGTTGGGGCAGCGCCGTCCGGGCCGTAGGGACGAGCATCGCTCGTCTCTCTGTCTGACCCGCGTCCCTGTCCGCCCTTGCGCCGGGGGCGAGATCCTTCGACTCGCTTCGCTCGTTCAGGATGACACGGGAGGGGTTATTTCTTCCTTCCTTCCTCCCCGCCTTTGGCTTTTGCGATTCTTAAGAATTTTCCCGGTTGACAAATATAGTCTCCCGTGCTATGGTGTAGGCGTCCGGACTACATGTGTAATCTATCCTGCATTTTTAAAAGGAGGTTCTTCCCATGAACAATCCCCTGGCCGATAAAATTTCCGACTCCGAGCTGGAGGTCATGAAACTCCTGTGGCAGGCGGGGGACGCCCTGCCCGTCACGGAGATCCGGGAGGCGCTGCAGCGCAGCCGGGGCTGGGAGGCCACCACCGTGAAGACCCTGGTCTCCCGTCTGGTGAGCAAGGGCGCCCTGCTGCAGGAAAAGCGCAAGGTCTTCTACTACTCCCCCGCCATTTCGCAGGAGGAATATAACGCCTGGGCCACCGGCGAGCTGATCCGTCGCCTGTACCGGGGCAGCGCCAAGGATCTGGTGGCGGCCCTGGTGCATTCCGAGGGGCTGAGCCGGGACGACCTGGACGAGCTGCGGCAGATGTTCCGCGTGGAGGACTGAGGGATGGAGACGCTGCTCTCTCTGACGCTCAGCGGCAGCGCCTTGGCCCTGCTGCTGCTCTGCCTGCGCCTTTTGCTGCGCCGAAGGCTGCCCAGCGCCGTGTATTACTATGCCTGGCTGTTGGTGCTGCTGCGCTTTCTCCTGCCCCTGCCGGGGCTGATCCCCACGGGGCAGAGCGAGCCCGCGCCGGCGCTGCCCACGCCTGCTCCGCTGCAGGAAAACACCTATGTGGAGGCGGCGGACACGGCCTTTCCCGTGGCCGTGCAGCCCGCCGTTTCCGCCCAGGCGCCCGCGCCGGAGACGGCGCCGACTCAGGAGACCGCGCAGCCTCAGGCGCCCCAGCTTGCGGAGGCTCCCGCGCCCCAGACCAAGGCCGGCTTTGACTGGCGCTCGCCCGCCCTTTGGCTCTCCCTGTGGGGGCTGGGAGCCGCGCTGTGCTTCCTTTGGCCGCTGGTGAGCTATCTGCGCTTCACCGCCGCCCTGCGCCGACGTCTGCGGGAGCCGGGAGAGGCCCTCGCCGCCCTCTATGCCGCCATTCCCGGGCGCAAGCCCAGGCTGTATCTCTGCCCCGGCCTGCCCACGCCGCTGATGTTCGGCGTTCTCCGGCCCCGGATCGTGCTGCCGGCGGAGACGGAGGACCCGGAGCGGCTTCGGAACGTGCTGCGCCATGAGCTCTGCCACTACCGGCGGCGGGACCCGCTGTACAAGTGGTTCGCCGCGGCGGTACTGAGCCTGCACTGGTTCAACCCCCTCTCCTGGCTGATCCGCCGGGAGCTGAACCGGGCCTGCGAGCTGAGCTGCGACGAGGCGCTGCTGCGCTCCATGGACCGGGCGGAGAAGCAGGCTTACGGCGAGACCCTGCTGCGCATGGCGGCCAGCACCGCCCTGCCCGCCGGGGTGGTCGCCACCACCTTCTCCACGGAGAAGAGGAATCTGAAAGAAAGATTGGAGCAAATCATGCACTATAAAAAGAGCAAGGGGCGCGTTCTGGCCGCCTTGCTGGCCCTGCTGCTGCTCTGCGGCTGCGGCGTTGCGGCAGGCCCGGCGGAAGGCGGAAGCGACGCCACCATCGTCCCCCGGGAGGAGGCCACGGTAGAGGTCTCCGACGTGGACGGCCTGCTGGCCGCCATCGCCCCCAACACCACCGTTATTCTCGCCCCCGGCGAGTACGAGCTCTCCGCCGCGTCCGACTACGGGCAGGAGAGCAACAATCCCTACTACAGCTGGGTCAAGGTTCCGGCCGGTGATCCCGACCATCCCGGCTACGAGCTGCAGATCCTGGGGGCGGAGAATCTGATCCTCCGGGGCGCCGGAGAGGGGGAGACGGTCATTTCCGCCACGCCCCGCTACGCCAACGTCCTGCGTTTTGTGAACTGCTGGGAGCTGCGCGTGGAAGCTCTCACCGCCGGGCATACCCAGGCCCCCGGCGTCTGCATGGGCGGGGTGCTCCGCTTCGACGGCTGCCGCGACGCGGCCGTGGACGCCTGCGGGCTCTTCGGCTGCGGCACCATCGGCGTGGACGCCAACGAATGCACCGGCCTGAGCGTGACGGGCTGCCATCTCTACGAGTGCAGCTACAGCGCCGTCAGCGTCAGCCAGTGCCGGCAGGCGCTGGTGGAAAACTGCGAGATCGAGCGCAACGGCACCAAGCTCGAGGGCTCCGCGGCAGTCAATCTCTTCACCGCCTACGACAGCGAGGATTTCGTCATCACCGGCTGCCGCATCCACGGCAATCTCAGCCAGATCCTGCTGAATTCCACCCTCTCCAAGGGCGTGCTCTTCCTCTCCAACACCGTGGAGGACAATGAATTCTACACCACCATGTTCCAGATGGAGCGCTACCCCGTCACCGTGGACGGCTGCAGCTTCCGGGGCAACGAGGCCAGGCGCTGGGTCTACGGCAGCGGCGTCTTCCCCGTGGACGCCGAAGGGCGGGCGCTGGACGCCGCGGCCCTGCAGGCCATGGAATACCGGCAGATCGACCCGGTTACGGTGCAGGCTCCCCAGCCCGCCGCCTCCGCGCTGGATCTGCCCGCGGGCGGCAGCGTCACCGTCAAAAACGTGGACGAGCTGCTGGCCGCCATCGGGCCGGACCGGACCATTGTACTGGACGGGGCGCTCTTTGACCTCTCCTCCGCCGCCAACTATGGCGGCATGGGCACGGAGTACTACTACTGGGCGGAAGGCCCCGACGGCCCGGCGCTGGTCATCACCGGCGTCACCGGGCTGAGCATCCGGGCGGCCTCCGACGATCCCGCCGCCACTACCCTGGCCGCCGTACCCCGCTTCGCAAACGTTCTGACTTTCCGGGACTGCGAGAACATCCGCCTGGAGGGCTTCACCGCCGGCCATACGGAGGCGCCCGGCGAGTGCAGCGGCGGCGTGCTGTACTTTGACGGCTGCCACGACATTCAGCTGTATTCCTGCCGGCTCTACGGCTGCGGCGTGCTGGGGCTGGAATGCCGGAGCTGCACCGGCCTCAGCGCCAAGGACTGCGAGATCTACGACTGCTCCCAGGGCGGCGTGTATATGTGGCGAACCGACGGCGTCCGCTTTGAAGGCTGCGATATCCACGACGTGCCCAGCCCCGCCCTGAATCTCCGGGAATGCGGCGACAAGAGCTGGAACGGCGAGCCCATGACCGGCGAGATGTACGACCTGGGCGCCGACGGCACCCTTCTGGAGCTGGAGAACGTGTCCAACGCCGACGGCTACGCCGAGGTTTATCCCGAGTCGATCTATCCCTTCGATCTGCTGCCGCCCCGGGACTTTATTCCCAATGGCACGCCTACGGATGAAGTCTTCGTTTTTGCCGGCGAGATCCAGCAAAACATCGCCGAGGGCAACTGGGAGGCGCTGAGCGAGCAGCTCTATTATCCCTTCCATATCCTGACCGGCACCAGGTCCATCGACGCGCTGAGCCCGGAGGACTTTCTCGCCCTGGATCTGGACGCTCTGCTGACGCCGGAGTTCCGGCGGCAGATCGCGGACGCTCCTCTGGACAGCTTCGGCGCGTCCCTCTTCGGCAACACCTTCTGCGGCGGCTATCTGGCCTTCGGGCAGGATCGGACTGCCGACGCCGCGCCTCTGTTGCGTCTTACCGCCGTCTCTCTCGCCGCACCCATGCCGGACAACCGGACGCCCGAGCCTCTGCGGGTCTTCAACGGGCCCATGGAAATGACGGAGTTCACGCTGAACAAGGGCGACGCCGTCACCCTGTCCACACGGATCTACCCCCTGGGTCTCTTCCCCGACGCGGAGATCAGCTGGACGGTCAGCGATCCCGACGCTCTGCAGATCGAGCCGAGCCCGGACGGGCGCTACTGCCGGATCGAGGCGCTGCGGCCCGTGCAGGGCGGCGTGACCCTGACGGCGGAATACCGCGGCGTCAGCCGGCAGATGACCGTCTACGTCAGGGACGCCTCCCCCGCGCCCACCCCAGCGCCCTAAACTCTATCGCACAGAAAAGCCGGAGGCCCCGCCTCCGGCTTCCTGTGTTTGTAGGGGCAGCGCCCATGTCGGCGGGCGATTTGGCTATCGCCCCTACGGGGGAACGTGGGCCTGCGCCGTTGGGGCGGGGCTTGTCCCCGCCCGCTTGTCTGACACGCGTCCATGTCGGCGGGCGATTCGGCTATCGCCCCTACGGGGAACACCGGTCTGCGCCGTAGGGACGAGCATTGCTCGTCCGCCTGTCCGACCAGCGCTCATGTCAGCGGACGACCAATGGTCGTCCCTACAGGAGGAGGGCACGCCCGGCTTGCGCTTCCGCCAGGGCTGTGGTATCATCGGGGCAGAAAAGAGGTGCGCCATGGAAGACGCTGAAATCATACGAGCAGCCCTGCCGCGGATCGCGGACTGGTATTCTCTCAGCCGCCGTGTGCTGCCCTGGCGGGAGGAGCCCACGCCCTACCGGGTGTGGATCTCCGAGATCATGCTGCAGCAGACCCGCATCGAGGCCGTGATCCCCTACTACCGCCGCTTCCTCGCGGAGCTGCCGGACATTTCGGCTCTGGCCGCGGCGGAGGACGACAGGCTGATGAAGCTCTGGGAGGGCCTGGGCTATTACAGCCGGGCCCGGAATCTGAAAAAAGCCGCTGAGACCGTGCTGCGGGACTGGGGCGGCGAGCTGCCCCGCACGGCGGCGGAGCTGAAAACGCTCCCCGGCATCGGAGACTACACCGCCGGGGCCATCGCCTCCATCGCCTGCGGAGAGCCGGAGCCCGCCGTGGACGGGAACGTGCTGCGGGTGCTGTCCCGGTTGCTGGAGAGCGGGGAGGACGTGCTCTCCCCCGCCGTCAAAAAGGCCATGACCGCCCTGCTGCGGGCGGCCTATCCTTCCGGCGAGGCCGCCGCCCTCGTCACCGAGGGGCTGATGGAGCTGGGCGAGACGGTCTGTCTTCCCAACGGCGCGCCCAAGTGCGCCCTCTGCCCTCTCCGCGGCCTCTGCCGCGCCGGGCAGGCCGGCACGGCGGAGGACTACCCGGTGAAGGCCCCGCCCCGGCCCCGGCGCGTGGAACAGCGGACGGTGCTGCTGCTGCGCTGCGGGGATCGCTGGGCCATCCGCCGGCGGGAGAAAAAGGGCCTGCTGGCCGGGCTCTGGGAGTTTCCCAACGAGCCGGGCCGCCCGGACGAGGCGGCGCTGCGGGAGCGCTTCCCCCAGGCCCTCGCCATCGTCCCCTGCGGCGAGGCAAAGCACGTCTTCACCCATGTGGAGTGGCACATGCGGGGCTGGCTCGTGGAGCTGCCCGAAGAGCTGGACGGCCTTGTGTGGGAGCGCGCCGGGGAGATCCGGGCCCGCTACTCCGTCCCCACGGCACTGAAAGCATATCTCGCGCAGATCACTTAGCCATGGCATTGTGAAACGCTGTGCCCGCCGGCCAGCAGTCCGCGCGGCTCCCATCACGCCAAAAACCCGGCTGTCAAACGACAGCCGGGTTTTGGCCCCAACGGATTTATCATAACCCGAAAGCGCGGGAAATGTCAAGACCGCTTTGGGCATTTTAACGGATAATCTACAAAATCATCTGTTTTTTACAAGTTCCGTTTGTGATTTTTGTATAAATTTGCTCTTGCTTTTTCTTCGGTAAATTGTTATAGTATAGCCACAAAGGATGAAGGTCCGTTACATATAGGAACGATCCGAGGAACGGGAACCTGTTGCAGCTGCTGGGGATGCGCCAGCGGGAACGACGGCCAAAAGCATACCTCACTTTTGAGGATGGGGCAGAGATCCCCACTGAGAACGCCGATTGCGAGTCCCGTATACGACACAGCAGCAAAAAATCTGAAGAAAGAGAGGTAACCAGGATGTTAGATACCAAGAACACTGAGAAGTAGCCCTTGACTGTGTGAAAAATCGGACGTGTCACAGTCAAGGGCTGCTTCTTTTTTTGCTTTTTTGGGGGAAACTCCTATCCGATCGCCGTCTGTGCCTCCCGGACAATTTGCGTCCTGATTTCGTCACTTTTTCTTGAAATACACAAAGTATTCCTGCGAAAAAGTGCCATCATCAGAACACAAATTCTCTCGGGACTCGCTCTCGCCGATCGAATCATCGTTGCCCCGGTTGATCGCATCTTGTTTATGCGCCCGTTGGGGGCGTTATTTTTTTGCCCGGACGGGGGCGGGAGGGGCAAGCAGAGCTGGGATCGTCGCGCGTTTCTCGCGCGTCGCTATGCCCCGCCCCTACGGTGAAGACTTGCCTCTCCCCGCGTCGGGGAGAGGTGTCGCGAAGCGACGGAGAGGGGCCGCTTGTCCTACGGGTTTCCCCTCTCAGGCGCTGCCGCGCCAGCTCTCCCCTCGCGCTTCGCGCGGGGGCGAGCCAAGAAGAAGCGAGCCCGGCCACGGGCTGGACGCCGGCCCCTACGGGGGAGACGGACATTTGCGCGGGACGGGTGCCGAGCAATGCTCGGCGCTACGGGGGACGAGGGACGCGCGGTCCGTTCGTGAACGGCCCCTACGGGGGTGAACCCACGTTTCCCCCAATTCCGAATTCTCCCCGTGTCACCGGAGGCATGAAGGCATGCCTCCCTACGCCCTACGCACTAAGCACTAAGCACTAAGCACTTCATCCCTTCCGCTCAGGCCTCGCTGACCAGGAAGGGCCGCAGCTGCAGCTCGGCAAAGCGCTCGTAGCGGTAGAGGTCGAACATCTGGTCGAAGAGCCACTGGAACTCCGCCTCCGGGATGGGGTTATAGCCCCCATGCTCCGGGTTGAAGCCGTCCTCCATGCTGTACCAGGCCCCCTCCTCCGAGGAAATGCCGTTGACCATCTCCAGAGCCCCGTCGCGGAGGATATAGGTGGCCACGTCCGTGTAGGCCGCACCGCCGGAGCCCTCATAGTAGATCTGCCCGTCGCTGGTCAGGCTGTAGCGGTAGCGGTCGCCGCTGTTGACCACATAGACCGGCGCGTCGTTTTTCAGGGTGAAGAGGTCCACGATCAGGTTGTGCTGGTAGAGCCCCAGGCCCAGCTCGTCCCCGGCGGTCTCCTCCGGGGGATAGATCGCGCCCACGATCAGCTCCGGGCTGCCGTCCCGGTCCAGATCCCAGAATTGATAGCCGAAGTGATCCGTGCCGTAGAGGCCGGAGTGGACATAGCCCGGCTCGTCGCCGTACCAGTTCTCCAGGCCGCCGCCCGCCAGCTCAAAGTCCTGCCAGGCCTCGAAGACCGGGGCGTAGAGCGTGCGGTAGTCCGGTCTGTCGCTGTGGCGGGAGAAGCGCAGCTCCGTTCCGGCGGGAAACTCCATCCGGCTCTCCCCGAAGGTCAGCACGGGCAGGCCGTTTTCCAGCCGCAGCGCGCCGGAAGTGCCCACGCCCTCCAGATAGGGATCCTGATAGAAGAAAAAGCCGTCCTCCGCCGCCAATGCCAGGGCGTTGTTGACGGCCGCGGAGCCGGGGATGAAGAGGCTGAAGAGGATGTCCCCCTCCTTTTCCTCCTGGATCCAGAGCTCGGCGCGGCCCTGGTCCTCCTCCCAGCGGCCCAGCAGCTGCTCGGGAGCCGGAGCAGCGGGGATCTCGGGCTCCGCGGGAGCTTCAGTCTCCGCGGAGGGCTGGGGAGCGGCGGTGACCTCGGGCTGGATCGCGGGCTCCGCCGGGGTCGAAGCAGGGGCTTGCGGCGCGTCGGAGGAAGCGGGAAGCCTCAGGAACTCCGCAGGGCTGTGGGAGCAGCCGGCGAGGGAGCCCAGAAGCAACAGGGCCGCCAGGCTCAGGACAAGGGCTCTGCCAAGGCACGTCTTGAACAAATCACGCTTCATATCGATCTCTCCTCACTCTCTCTTTTTCCTGATCCGCCGGAAGCGCCGGCGGTTTCTTCATTCCGTAAAGGGCAGCCGGCAGGCGCCGTTTTCGCAGACGTAGAAAGAAGGCTTGCCGTCCTTCTGTCCGCAGCTCGCGGTGAAGGGGGCGAAGGCGGCCAGCCGCTCATCCCCCGGTTTTTTCAGCAGCAGGCTCAGCGCCGGATCGAAGCGGGCCGCGGCCCGGCGCAGCAGGGCGGGCTCCGTCTCCGCGACGCAGACCAGCTCCCGGGTGGGGTAGAGCTGCCCCATCACGCCCAGCAAACCGAAGGCGCTGCCCACGGGGTAGTCCCCCGCGGCGCCGCAAAGGAAGGCGGCCTGCTTTTCCGCCGCCTGCCGCCAGCGCTCCTGCCCGCTGAGACGGCGCAGCCGGTCGAAGAGGACCAGGGCCGCGCTGTTGCCGGAGGGGGCCGCCCCGTCGTAGCGCTCCAGCGGGCGCTTCAGCAGCGCCTCCGCCCGGTCGGACACCCGGTAGAAGCCGCCGGTTGGCGCCGCGAAGCGGGCCGGGATCTGCTCGGCCAGGGCCTGGGCCGCCGGCAGCAGCGCCGGGTCGTAGTCCAGGCCGTAGAGGGCCAGCAGCCCCAGGGCCGCGAAGGCATAGTCGTCCAGCTGGGCGGGGAAGGCGGGGCCCTCCTCGGCCTTGTAGGGGCCGACGCTCTGGTTGGCCCGAGATCCTTCGCTGCGCTCAGGATGACAGGCGGCGTCCTCGTAGCACACGGCCTGCAACGCCTCCGGCGTTTTTGCCCCCGCCGTCTCCAGCAGGAAGCGCCCCAGCCCGCGGGCTGCCTCGGCGTAGTCCTCCCGCTCAAAGACCCGTGCCGCCCGGCTCAGGGCCAGCAGCAGCATGCCGTTCCAGGCGGTGAGCAGCTTCCGGTCCGTCCGCAGCGTCATCCGCGCCGCCCGGTCCTCCCGCAGGCGGCGGCGATAGTCCCCGTAGCCCTCGGGCAGCAGGTTCCAGCGCTGGTTCAGCAGCAGGTTTGGGATGCTCCTGCCGCGGAAGTTGCCCTCGGCGGTGATGTCGTAGCACTCGCAGAAGTGCCGCCCCTCGTCCTCGCCCAGGACGCGCTTCACGTCCTCCGGGCTCAGCAGGTAGAACTTGCCCTCTTCCCCCTCGCTGTCCGCGTCCTGGCCGCTGTAAAAGCCGCCGGTCTCGCTCCTGAGCTCCCGCAGGCAGTAGTCCAGGGTCTCCTCCGCCACCCGGCGGTAGAGGGCGAAGTGCCCCTCCTGCCAGGCCTCGGTGTAGCACAGCGCCAGCAGGGCGTTGTCGTACAGGGTCTTTTCAAAGTGGGGGATCAGCCACTCCCGGTCCGTGGCGTAGCGGGCGAAGCCCCCGCCGATCTGGTCGTAGATCCCGCCCCGGGCCATCTGCTGCAGGGTCTGCTCCGCCATGCGGCGGGCCTCCTTCTCCCCCGCGAGGGCGGCGTAGTGCAGCAAAAAGAGCAGGTTCTGGGGCGCGGGGAACTTGGGCGCCGCGCCGAAGCCGCCGTACTCCGCGTCAAAGGAGTTCTTGAGCTGCTCATAGGCCCGGCGGAGCAGACGCTCGTCCGGGTCGGCGGGCTGTACCGCGGCCTCCCGGCGCAGGAAGGCGGTGAGCTCCCCGGCTGCCTTCTCCAGCCCGGCGGGATCCCGCTGCCAGCGGGCCGCCACGGCCCGCAGCAGGGGGATCAGGCCCGGCTGTCGCCCCCGGTTCTCCCGAGGCAGATAGGTGCCCGCGAAAAAGGGGCTCTTCTCCGGCGTCAGGATCACCGTGAGAGGCCAGCCGCCGCTGCCGTTCATGGCCATGCAGGCCTCCATATACACCGCGTCCACGTCCGGCCGCTCCTCCCGGTCCACCTTGACGGAAACGAAGGCCCGGTTCAGGATCTCCGCCACGGCGGGGCTTTCAAAGGATTCCGCCGCCATCACATGGCACCAGTGGCAGCCGGCGTAGCCGATGGAGAGGAAGACGGGCTTCCGCTCCCGCCGGGCCTTCTCAAAGGCCTCCTCTCCCCAGGGGTACCAGTCCACGGGGTTGTCCTGATGCTGCAGCAGATAGGCCGAGCGTTCCCCGGCAAGATGATTGGGCATGGCGATTCTCCTTATTTACAGCGCTGCGGTTTTGCAGTATACTATTTGTATCATTATACCCGTTTTCCACCTCGCAATCAAGCACGGAGGGGAGCTTTTTATGGACTATCTGGAACCCTGCTGCTGCTTTGACAGCAGCCTGTACACCGGCACGCCCGACGCGGAGCCCTGCCGGCAGAGCATCGACGTGCCCGCCGCCATCCGGAAGCTGGACGGGCTCTACAACAGCGGCCGGGAGCAAGAGGCCGGCGCCTTTCTGGAGCGGCAGCGGGACGAAGCCCGCGCCATCGGGGACTGGCGGGGAGAGCTGAGCATGCTCAGCGAGCTGCTGGGCTACCACCGGCGGGACGGAGACCGGGAGAAGGCCATGCGCGCCGTGAACGAGGCTCTGGATCTCATCCGCATCCACCGTCTGGGCAGCACCGTCTCCGGCGCCACCGTGCTCCTCAACGCCGCCACCACCATGAAGGCCTTTGGACGGGCGCGGGAGTCCCTGCCCATCTTCAAGCATGCGGCGCGGATCTATGCCGACAACCTGGATCCCACAGACTACCGCTTCGCCGGGCTCTACAACAACATGGCGCTGAGTTATCAGGACGTAGGCGACTTCGCCGGGGCGGAGCGCTGCTTCCGCCTGGCCCTGGGGGTCATCGGCCACAGCCGGCACCCGGAAAACGAGCTGGCCGTGACCTGGTGCAACCTGGCGGAGCTCTACGACCGGCAGGACCCGGAGGATCCCCGGATCGGGGACTGCATGGAAAAGGCTTGGGACTGTCTCAACGCCCCCGGCCTGCCCCGGGACGGCTACCACGCCTTCACAATCTCGAAGTGCGCCCCCAGCTTTGATTATTTCGGCTATTTTCTCTATGCGAAAGAGCTGAAGGAAAGGGCGGAGGAGATCTATGCAAGGTCTTAAAGAGGCCCGGGCGCTCTATGAGGAGTACGGCCGCCCTCTGCTGCACCGGGATTTCCCGGAGCTGGAGGGGCGGGTGGCCGTGGGCCTTGTGGGGCATGGCTCGGAGTGCTACGGCTTTGACGACCAGATCTCCCGGGATCACGATTTTGCCCGGGGCTTCTGCCTGTGGCTGACGGATGAGGACGATCTGCGTTACGGCGTGGCCCTGAGCCGGGCCTACCGCAGCCTTCCCCTGGGCGCGGCCGCGGAGCGCAGCGCTCTGGCGGAGGATAACTGCGGCGTGCGGCGCACGGCCTTCTTCTACCGGCGCTACACCGGCTCCCCCGGCGCGCCGGAGAGCTGGCAGCAATGGCTCTCCCTGCCCGCCTACGCTCTGGCGGAGGCCACCAACGGGGAGGTCTTCCGGGACGATCTGGGCGAGTTCACCGCCATCCGGGAGCGGCTTCTCCACGGCATGCCGGAGGACGTGCGGAAAAAGCATCTGGCCGCCCGGCTCATCGAAATGGCCCAGAGCGGCCAGTATAATTACGACCGCTGTCTCCGCCACGGAGAGGCGGGAGCGGCCGCCCTGGAGCTGAGCGACTTCGTCCGCGCCGCCTGCGGCGCGATCTATCTGCTGGAGCGGCGGCACATGCCCTACACCAAGTGGATGCTGCGGGGCATGGAGCGGCTTGAGAAGCTGGGCAATCTACGCACGGCGCTGGAGTTCCTGCTCACCGGGGAAAACGACACAGCCCTGCGGCAGGGCGTCATCGAGGACGTCTGCGCCACCGTGGCAAGGGAGCTGCGCGCCCAGGGTCTCTCCGACGGGAGCTGGGACTATCTGGAGCCCCACGCCTTCGCCGTGCAGGGCAGGATCCAAAACCCGGAGATCCGCGCGCTGCATATCATGGAAGGATAAGCGAGCCTCCCCTGCAAGGGGAGGTGGCCGAAGGCCGGAGAGGTTTGCCCCCCTTGCCGAAAGGGGGTGCCCCAGTTCGCAAACTGAGGCGGGGGGATACGCATTCTCTAGCAGCCTCCCATAACCGCTCTAAGATCTGACAAACCCCTCAGTCATCCGCCTTCCGTGAGACGGCGGCTGACAGCGTCCGCCTTGCGGTGCCCGAAAAACGCATCGGGCTTACGCTCTTCCTCGCGTTTTTCGACCGCTGCGGAAATTCCGGCTTCGCTTCTTCTGCCACTGGCAGCGCGAAGCCGCAATTCCCCTTAGGCAGGGGAGCCTACAAGGAAGGAATACCCCTCAGTCTGGCCTTCGGCCAGACAGCTCCCCTTAGGCAGGGGAGCCTACAAGGAAGGAATACCCCTCAGTCTGGCCTTCGGCCAGACAGCTCCCCTTAGGCAGGGGAGCCTACAAGGAAGGAGTAATTGGAAATGACCATCCAATGGCTGGGGCATGCCTGCTTTGCCATCACCCACAAGGGATACACCGTTGTCATCGACCCCTACAACAGCGACTACACCGCCGGCTACCCCAAGCTGCGCATCCGCGCGGACAAGCTGCTGGTGAGCCACGAGCACTTCGGCCACAACTACCGGGAGGGCGTGGCGCTCTCCGGAAGGCCGGAATCGGACTGTCCTTTCACCATCACCGCCCTGAAGGCGCCCCACGAGTTCAAGATGGGCAACTGGCGCGGCTTCACCCTGATCCACATTCTGGAGGCGGACGGGCTCAAGCTGGTACACATGGGCGATCTGGGCACCCAGTTGGACGGCGGGCAGATCTCCCGGCTCTTCGGCGCCGACCTGTGCATGATCTGCGCCGGCTCCGCCACGGCCCTGCCCTCCCAGGAGGCCAAGCGGGCCACGGACGAGATCATGGCCAAGGTCATCGTCCCCATGCACTACCGGGACGAGAACCGGGGCGCCCACCGGCTGGAGAGCGTGGAGGAGTTCATCAAGTATTTTGACGCGGACGCCTTTATCCACCGCTATGACACGGATACCCTTGAGGTCACCGCGGACATGGAGCCCCAGGTGGCCGTGCTGAAATACCTGGGCCCGGCGGCCTGGGGCGAGTTGGCCGCGGCGGAACCGAAGGCAGAGAAAAAGAACCTGCTGGCGCGGCTGCTGCGCCGGGGATAAGGAGAGAGCATATGAAGGAATTGCCCATCGGCCTGAAGGGTCATGCCGAAACCACCGTGAACGAACAGAACACCGCCGCCGCCATGGGGAGCGGGCTGCTGCCGGTCTTCGCCACCCCCGCCATGCTGGCGCTGATGGAGCAGGCCGCAGCCGGCTCCGTGCAGCCCTTCCTGGACGAGGGCGAGGGCACGGTGGGCACCCGTCTGGAGGTCAGCCACCTGGCCGCCACGCCCCTGGGCCTTGCCGTCCGGGCGGAGAGCGAGCTTGTTGCCGTGGATCGCCGGAAGCTCAGCTTCACCGTCCGCGCCTGGGCCGGCGAGGAGCTGATCGGCGAGGGGACGCACCAGCGCTTCGTCATCGACAACGCCCGCTTTCTGGAAAAAGCCCTGGCGAAGGGCAAGTGAAGCGCCCGGCGGCCGGAATCCGCCCAAGCCTCACAAGACGAAGGACGCGGGAACCCCCCGCGTCCTCAGACTGTAGACAAAGTAGGTATTCTGTCATCGCGAACCAGTGACCGATGTCTGCATTTTTGCCGAAAGCAAAAAGCGGTGTGGCGATCCGCATTCTAAAAGCCTTGAAAATACAGCTTTTTTGAAAAAGAACGGATTGCCACGCCAGTGTGAGCACTGGCTCGCAATGACATGCTTTGGGGTTTGTCTACACATTGAGGATGCGGGAACCCCCTGCGTCCCCCGTTCTCTCAAAACTCAAAACTGAACCCCCACCGGAGCTGTGATGCTCACAGCTCCGGTGGGGGGTTCATTCTATCGCGTGGTGGTGGCGGTGTGGTCCAGATAGTCCTCCAGCTCCTGCCCCAGCTCCAGGCGCAGCGGCTCCGGCTCCAGGCCGGCGCGCTGCCGCTCGGCCCGGGAAGACCAGAACAGCATCCCCGCCAGAAGGGCGATCAGCGCCGCAAGCACCACGGCCATGCGGACTCTGCCCTTCGCCCTGCGGGAGGCCTGGCGGCGCTCCGGACCGGGCTGCGGCCGCGGCTCGCTTTTCGCCGCGCTCCGCTCCCGGGCTGGGGCGGCAGGCCGCCGGGGCTCCCGGGGCAGGGAGACGAAGTCCTGCTCCTCCGGCGCCGCTTGAGGCGGGACCGGCTCCGCCCTGCGCCGCCGGGGCGCAGGCTCGGCTGCGGGCTGGGTCGGGCCTTGTTCGCCTGCGGAGAATTCCGCCAGAATGGCGTCCAGATCCAGATCGTTCTCCCGGCTCATGACAGTCCCCCCTTCCCGCTCAGCTCCACGCCGCCGCAGAGCAGCTGCAGCAGCTTCTCATTGGGCACGATGCGCCAGCGGCCCTCGTACCAGCGCAGCTCCAGCTGCAGGCCGCCGGAGCTCCGGTAGCTCTCCGGATGCTGCAGCAGCTCCGCCACCGCCTGGTCCCAGGCGTCCCGCAGCAGCTCCGGCCGGTAGTTCCCGTTCTCGTTGTACAGGTCCCCCACCGGATGGGTGCTGGCATAGCGGCTGACGTTGATGAGGGCCAGGGTCCCGGCCTCGGCCTCCAGCTTGTTCAGATCGAAATAGCGGCAGTTCACCTGCTGATAGGCGGTCTCGCCGTTCACGCTGCATTCCCCGTAGAGCTCCGCGGAGAGCTGGGCGCGCATGGCGTCCACCACCATCGCGTCGCTCTGCCGGGCGGGGCGCTGCTCCAGCCCCAGGCTCTCCACCCCATAGAGACAGGCATAGGCCGTCTCGTATTCCTGGCGGGAGAGGGCGTCGAAGAATTCCAGCACCGTCTCCCGGGGATCGCCCGAGGGCTTGTCCCGCAGCTGCTGCCAGGCGGGCCAGGCAATGCGGCCAAGGCAGGCCAGACTCAGGATCAGGGCGATCAGCACCGGGATCCGGGAGCGGAGGCGGTACTTCCGCCCCAGCGCCGCCAGGACGATCATCGCGGCAAGGCCGCCCAGCAGGGCGACGGCGCCGGCGATCAGCACCGTGGGCGAGAGGCTCTTCTCCCCGGGGCGCAGCCGCTCCCGCTGGGAGCTCTGCCCGGTCTCCGCGCCGCTGTTCCCGCCGCCGGAAGGCCCGGCGCCGTCCTCCCCCGGGGTGGGGGCGCCGCCTTCGGGCTGCTGGTCCTGTCCGGCCGCGGCCTCTTCCTCCTGACGGCGGCGCTCGGCCTCCGCCTCTTCCTCCTGGCGGCGGCGCTCGGCTTCGGCGGCCTCTTCCTCCAGGCGCAGCGCGTGGTGGTACTGGGCGTAGTCGCACATCAGGGTGCAGAACTCCGTCAACACGTCATAGGCCTTGGTCACGTTGTCCGTAAACAGCACGATGAGGATCGGCTCGTCCGTGAAGCAGATGCCGCAGTCGTTCATGTACAGGTGGTATTCCGTGGTCAAAAAGCCGTACTTGTGGGCGATGTTGAAGCGCTGCTCCCGCATCTTGAAGTAGCCCTCCGGCTCGGCCCGCTGCATGGTCTCGATCAGGCGGGGGAAGCGGTCCGGGTTCTCGTACAGCAGCCGCAGGCAGTAGATCATCTGCCGCGGGGTGGAGTAGTTGTTCTCCAGGAACTTCCACTCCGCCGTCTCGGGCTCCAGGCCGCAGTAGGCGGACATGACCCGCCGGCCCTCCTGCCATTTGCCCTTGCCCAGCTCCCAGCGGACCATGTTCTGGGCCATCTCGTTGTTGGAGTTGACGATGGTCTTTTCCAGCACGATCTCATAGGGGTAGCCGGAAATATTGGTGTCCCAGTCCATTTCCCCGCGGGAAAGGCGGTCCAGGAACACCATGTTCAGGGGCACCTTGTACATGCTGGCGGAGACCATGTACTGGTCCGCGTTCACATAGTGCTCCTCGCCGGTGACGGTGTTGTAGTAGCCGATGGCCACGTTTTTGGGGTCCGTGCCCCAGCTGCGCAGAAACTCGTCCACCACCTCGTCCCAGGTCTTTCCGGCGAAGCGTTCATCGTCCAGGATGTTCTCCTCCGTCTCCGGCGCGGGGCCGGCGTCCCCTTCCGCGGGCGTTTCCGGCGCCTCCGCCCGGGCGGCGGGCAGGGCCGGCAGCAGGACGCACAGCGCCAGCAGCAGGCACAGCAGGCATTTGATCTGTCTCATATCTCTCTCCCGAGTAAAAAAAAAGTCGCGTGCGTTAACTTAAGTATTTTACCACGCCTGCGGCGAATTGCAAGGAAAAAGCGCGAACAAAGAAAGGAAGCCGCCGCACTCATGAAGAAAGGGAGCGCGGCTGCGCCGCAATTGGCCCGCGGGGCCCTTCCTTCACTTCTCTCCGTCGCCGAGATAGGTAAAGCGTCGGAATGTCTTCCCGTCCCGCTCCACGGTCTCGTTCCACATGGCGGCCGGGCGCACCCAGAGTCCCCGCTCCCCATACAGCGGGCGGTAGACCACCATGGGCTCCTCGGTCTCGGAATGGGTGGCCAGCCCCAGCACCTCATACTCTCCGCCTTTGAAGTGCCGATAACGGCCCGGCTTGATCTCCTCCACGGCGTTTCCACTCCTCTCTGCGCCCGCTCTACTCTTCGGAGCGCTCTCTACTCAGCATAGCGCAAGGCTCTCCATCTGTCAACTCGGGCTGGACGCGAGCGGAGAATGAGCGTATAATATCACAAGCAACAAAAAAGGAAGGAGGCTGCCTGTGGACAGCGAAACGCGGAAGCTGCGCTGGATGCGCCTGGATAACGCCGCTCTCATTTTCCCCGCCTCCCAGCGGCGGCACTGGAGCAACGCCTTTCGGATCTCCTTCTCCTTTGCCGACCCGGTGGACCCCGCGCTGCTGCAGCGGGCGCTGGACCGGACGGCCCTCCGCTTCCCCTCCGTCTGCGTGCGGCTGCGGCGCAGCGCCTTCTGGTACTACCTGGAGGAGCTGGACAAGGCCCCCCGGGTGCGGGAGGACAGCCATCAGCCCCTGGTGCCCATGAGCCGGGCGGACATCCGCCGCTGCGCCATCCGGGTGCTGTACTTCCGCAGCCGCATGGCGGTGGAGTTTTTCCACGCCGTCACCGACGGCACCGGCGGCCTGGTCTTTGCCAAGACCCTGGCGGCGGAGTATGTCCGGCTCCGCTACGGGGCGGAGGTCCCGGCGGAATACGGGATCAAGGATCTGGACGAGGCTCCCCCGCCCGGGGAGCTGGAGGACAGCTTTCAGCGAAACGCCGGCCCCGTGGCCGCGCCCCGGGACAGCCGGGACGTGTACCGCCCCCGGGGCGAGCTGGAGCCGGACCGCTTCCTGCACGTGACCCTGGGTCTGGTGGACAGCGTCCAGCTCCGCGAGCGCGCCAGGGCGCTGGGCGTGACCGTGACGGCCTGGCTCACCGCGCTGATGCTCCAGTCCCTGCTGGAGATGCAGGCCGCCGAGCAGCCACGGCGGCGGAAGCAGCGCCCGGTAAAGGTGCAGATCCCCGTGAACCTGCGCCAGCTTTACGGCGGCGAGACCATGCGCAACTTTGTGGCCGTGGCCAACGTGGGGGTGGACCCCCGGCTGGGGGATTACAGCTTCGAGGAGCTGGTGAAGATCGTCCACTACCAGATGAAGCTCACCATCACGGAGAAGAACATGCGCGCCATCTTTACCCCCAACGTGAACGACGAGGCCAACCCTCTCCTGAAGGTGGTGCCCCTGGGGCTGAAGACCCTCATCATGCGCATGGTGTTCGACAGCATCGGCGAGCGGGTGGCCTGTCTCAGTCTCTCGAACCTGGGAGACGTGAAGCTGCCGGAGGCCATGGCCCCCTATGTGACCCGGGTGGAGTTCGTGCTGGGCCCCCAGGCCAGCTCCCCCTACAACTGCAGCGTCAGCTCCTGGCAGGGGCAGACCTGCATCCACCTGGTGCGCAACAGTCGGGAACCCCGGCTGGAGCGGATCTTCTTTACCAAGCTGGTGCGGCAGGGCTTCCACGTGAAGCTGGAAACCAACGGAAAGGATTAGCCTATGTATTGTGTACAATGCGGCGTGGAGCTGCAAAAGGGCGCGGAGCGCTGCCCTCTCTGCGGGCTGCGGGTCTTCCATCCCGAGCTGCGCGAGGAGCCGGAGGCGCCCTCTTACCCCCGTTACGCGGAGGAGAGCGTCTCCAACGGCGGGCTGCTTTTCATCCTCAGCTTCCTCTTTGCCATCCCCCTGGTGATCTGTCTGCTCATCGACCGGAACATGAACGGCGGCGTGACCTGGAGCGGCTACGTGTCCTTCGGGCTGCTGGCGGCCTACGCCATCTTCTGTCTGCCGCTGTGGTTCCGGCGGCGCAGCCCCGTGGTCTTCTTCCCCGTGTCCATGGCGGCGCTGCTGGGTCTGGCGCTCTATGTCTCGCTGAAGACCGGCGGGCGCTGGTTCCTGCCCTTCGCCTTCCCCCTGGGCGGGGCGCTGCTGCTGCTGATCGAGGCGCTGATCGTGCTCCTGCGCCACACGGTAGGCCCCCATCCCCACCGGGCGCTCTACATCCTGGGCGGCGGCTTCATTGCCCTGGGCGGCCTCACCGTGCTGATCGAATTCCTGCTGCAGCTCAGCTTCGGCATCCCCATGCTCTGGTGGTCGCTGTACCCGCTGGCGGTGCTGTTCCTGGTGGGGCTGATGCTGGTCATCATCGGTCTGTGCCCCCCGCTGCGGGAGAATCTGCACAAAAAGTTCTTCGTCTGAGCCGGAATTGACAAGCCTCCCCCCGCTCCTGTATAATAGCAGCGAAGAAAACAAGGATTCCTTGAATCCCCTTGGAAACATCCCGATACGAAAGAAGGCCCTCGCATGTGGTACTGTCCTTCCTGCGGAATCCAAAATGACAACAAGGCACGCTTCTGTACGGAGTGCGGCCTGCCCCGCCCCGCCGCGGACCCTGCATCCGGGGCGGCTGCGCCCGCGCCCCGGCGCAAGAGCTACTGGTGGGTCTGGACCCTGGTGGCCCTGGCGGTGCTGGCGGTGGGCGCGGCGATCTTCGTCTTCACCTATCACGACTGGATCCCGGCCACCTGCACCGAGCCCGCCGTCTGCCGCATCTGCGGACGGGAGGGCGCCCCCGCCCTGGGCCACAGCGCGTCTCCCGCCAGCTGCACCGAGCCCTCTGTCTGCACCCGCTGCGGCCGGGAGCTCGCCCCCGCCCTGGGCCACGACTGGCAGAGTGCCACCTGCACCGAGCCGGAGACCTGCTCCCGCTGCGGCCTGGAAAACGGCAGCCCTCTGGGGCATGACGCCCCGGCGGCCACCTGCACCGAGCCCTCTGTCTGCGCCCGCTGCGGCCAGACCGTCTCCCCCGCCCTGGGCCACGACTGGCAGCCGGCCACCTACGACGCGCCGGAGACCTGTTCCCGCTGCGGCCGGCAGCAGGGCAATCGCAAGGGCTGGGTCGGCTCCCTGTCCGGCGAAATGGACTCCGCCACCATCTCCCTCACCGGCACCGACAGCTCCCATGCCTATCTGCTGAACGATCCGGTCAACCGCTGCTTCCGCATCACGCTGCACATGAAGGTCACCGCCTACACCGGCGATCCCTTCGGCTCCTGGGGCCTCTACGGCCGGGATCTGAACGGGCGCTGGCAGCGGCTGGACACCTTCTATCTCAGCACCGACGCCTACAACGAGTACGCCAGCTTCTCCTTCACCCTGAGCAGCCACCCCAGCTTCGACGCGCTGGCCTTGGCGCCGCTGACCCAGGGCAATTCCACGGTGGACTACTCCTTCTACTACTCCGACGTGCAGGAGTACGTGGACTGAACGGCGGAAGCAGACTCCTCTCATACAAAAACATCCCGCACCCGGAGGGGTGCGGGATGTTTTTTGATTGTCAGGTTCCCCGGCTTTTCAGATGAGGATGCCGCGCTTTTTGGCCTCGAAGCGCAGCTCGTCCCGGAAGTTGGGATGGGCGATGGCGATGAGCTGCCGGGCCCGGCTGCTGAGGGGCTCGCCCCGCAGATGGGCCACGCCGTACTCGGTGACGATGTAGTCCACGTCGTTCTTGCTGGTGGTGACCACCGCGCCGGGCGTCAGGGTAGACTTGATCTTGCTGATGGTGTCGTTCTTGGTGGTGGACGTGAAGGCGATGAAGCTCTTGCCGCCCCGGGACTGGCAGGCGCCCCGGACGTAATCCACCTGGCCGCCGGTGCCGGACATGTGCTTGGTGCCCACGCTCTCCGCGCAGACCTGGCCCCAGAGATCCACCTCCAGAGCGGCGTTGATGGAGATCATGTTGTCATTCTGGCAGATGACGTTGGGATCGTTCACATAGTCCACCGGCAGGATGGCGATGCCCGGGTTATCGTCGATATAATCATAGATCCGCTGGGAGCCGAAGGCAAAGGTGGTGACGCTCTGCCCCCGGTGGATCTGCTTTTTGCTGTTATTCACCGCGCCGCACGCTATGAGCTCCACCATGGAGTCGGTAAACATCTCGGTATGGATGCCCAGGTCGTGCTTCGCCGTCAGGGCCGCGCCCACCGCGTCGGGAATGGCGCCGATACCCAGCTGGATGCAGGAGCCGTCGTCAATGCGCTCGGCGATCAGGCCGCCGATCTGCTCGCTCACCGCGTCGATCTTCGTGGGAGGCAGGGTGGGCAGGGCGTGGCTCACTTCCACCAGTCCGTCCACCTGGCTGATGTGGATCTGGGCGCCGCAGACGGCACGGGGCTGCTGATCGTTGACCTCAAGAAAAACGCGTTTTGCCTTTTCGATCATGGCCGGGCTGTAGGAGCTGACGGTGGCCAGGGAAAACCAGCCGTGCTTGTCCATGGGCGAGACCTGGACCAGAAAGGCGTCATACTCGTACATGCGCCGGATATGCCCGGGAACGTCCCGGTAATAGTTGGGGATAATGTCGCCAAAGCCGCCGTTGATGGCCCTGCGGGAACCGCCGCCGGAAAACCAGGCCTCGCTGGTGAGCTTCCCGAAGAGACTGTTGTCCGCCAGAAAGTCCAGCGGGTACACGTCCAGCAGGGACTGCACCTTCACGCCCTGCACCTCGCCCTTCCTGGCCCGCTCCGCCAGAGCGCCCAGGATGGCCGGCGTCTGGGCCGCGCCCGCGTCCATGCCAAGGAGCCATCCGCTCTCAACCCACGCAGCCAGCTCCTCCGCCGTGGTGCGCTTTGCCTCGTACATTTTCCCGAAATCCGCCATTTCTCTCTCCTTCCGGACGAGGCTGTTCTCCTCGTCCTAGCGGCGCCGGCTCCGGCTGCGGTGCTCGGAATAGATCCGGTTGTCCGCGATGCGGCTGTCCGACTCCTGCATAAATTTTTTCAGCCGATCCTCAAAATCGGCGTTGTTGCTGGGGCCGTCGGCCGCCGTACGCTCCGGCACGGGTCTGGCAGGCTGCGGGCTCTGGGGCCGCGGCGCGGGACGTCTGGCAGGGCCCTGCGACCCCTGCGCCATGACCTCCTCCAGCGCGCGCTTGATGGACAGGTTGATCTTCCCGTCCTCCGTGACGTTCAGCACCCGCACCTTCACCGTCTGCCCCATCTGGACGTGCTCATGCACGTCGCTGACGAAGCTGTTGGCGATCTCGGAGATGTGGACCAGGCCGCTCTTCCCCCCGGGAAGGGCGACAAAAGCCCCAAACTTGGTGATTCCGGTAATTTTTCCTTCTACAATGTTTCCTACTTCCAGCGGCATAATGGGTTCCTCTCTGTCTGTTCCGAATGGGTTTCTGCTTCCTCCGCAAAAAGAAACACGGTTTCTCCCGGCATCACCATGCCCAGCTCCCGCCGAGCCAGCGCCTCCATCTGGGCCGGGTCCTCCCGCCAGGCCAGCAGCCGCTCCAGCGCGGCCTGCTCCTGCTCCAGCGATCCGACTTCCCGCCCCAGGGCGGCGGCCTTGCGCTCCATCTCCGCTGCGGTCCGCCCGGCACGGGCGAAGCACAGCAACGCGTAGACCAGTAACAGGATAATGACGATCCGAATGATCCCCCTGCGTTCGGGCACGGTTTCTTCCTCCTTTACAGCAGCGAACAAAACCGCGCTCACTGTCTCATAATAATCCAATCCTTCGTTTTTTGGAAGTATTTTTTTGCGGAATCCGCAAGAAATTTTCCATCTTTTTTGCATGAACGCATTATATTTTCCATCACCCGAAAAGGCAGCTCCAAAACGGGCAGCAGGACGGGGCTCAGGGCATGGAGATAGAAGAGGAAGCCCAGCAGCGCCGCGCAGAGCTCCCAGAGGCCCAGGCGGCCCTCGGGGGCGGCCATGGCGTGCAGGAAGACCGCCGCCCCGGCGCAGAGGGCAAAGAGCAGGTCCAGCAGGGCCGCGAGCAGGCCGCCTCCCTGCCGGCGGGGCGGGCGCAGCAGGTCATAGAGCAGGCCAAGGCCCGTCCCCATGGCCAGCGCCGTGCCCAGGGCGGCAAGCTGCCGGTACAGGCTCGTGCTCATCCAAAGAGCCGGGACAGCAGGCCGCCCCGCGCGGGCTCGTCGTAGCGCAGCTCCTGGACCTGCCCCCGCAGCTCCAGCTGCCCCGCGTCCAGGTCGATGCGCTCCACCCGCAGCTCCTCCCCCCGGATGCACAGCTCTCCCAGGCTCGTCTGCAGCAGCACCGTGTTCTCATCGAAGCCGGACACGTCCTCCACGCCCGTCACGCTGAGCCGGTCCCGCCCCTCCAGGTGCAGGGCGTGGAAGAGCGCCGGGCTTTGATTGTGTTCCTTGTCAGGCATGTTTTCACCCCCGTGGACAGGATATGCCCGTCCGGCCCGGGATAGAACAGAGAAGGCAGCGCAGCGGGCGCAGGTGCATGCCCTTTTTCCGCAGCAGTTTCGAATCTCGCTCCCTTTCCCCTTTTTATCCGTTTTGGGTCTTGCCAGTGTCACAGCAGAATGATATAATACAAAAAGTAATACACTGAAATGGAGAAGTCCGGCAGTCCTCAGCCCGCTTCTCCATGTCTTTCTGCGTGTGTGCATCGCGTCCGTCATCTGCGCCGCGGTCTGAAGCGGGAAAAAAGTTGAACAGGAGGGAAATATTATCTCAGACATAATATTTCGCAAGAGCATGAAAAGACTGACCAAAAAGCAAATGATCATCTTCGCCATCGGCCAGCTGGGCTGGTCTACGCTGAGCGGTATCATCGGCGCCTGGTTCGTGACCTACTACCTGCCCACCGACGGCGACATCAGCGCCGGCGCCATCCAGTACATCACCCCCGGTCTGGTGATCGGCGGTTTTTTGACGATCCTGGGCCTGATCACCGCCCTCAGCCGCGTGTTCGACGCGGTCACCGACCCGCTGATCGCCAGCATGTCCGACCGCAGCACCAACAAGAACGGGCGCCGCATCCCCTTCATGCGCCGGGCCGCCATTCCCCTGGCCATCGTCACGGTGCTGCTGTTCTGCGCCCCCGTGAAGGAGATCAGCGGCCTGAACGTGGCCTGGATCTCCGTGTTCGTCGTCCTGTTCTACCTGTTCATGACCATGTACTGCACCCCCTACAACGCGCTGATCTCCGAGTTCGGCAAGACTCAGGAGGACCGGATGTTCATCTCCACCGCCATCTCCCTGACCTTCTTTGCCGGCACCATGCTGGCCTACACGCCCTTTGTGTTCGCCGGGATGCTGAGAGGGGCCGTGGGCTTCGCCTGGAGCTACCGCATCTGCTTCATCGTGCTTGCCGTCATCGCCGCCGTGTGCATGCTGATCCCCACCTTCCTGCTGAAGGAAAAGGAGTTTGTGGACACCAAGCCCTCCGAGACCGATATGTTCAAGTCCCTGGCCTCTACCTTCAAAAACCGGGAGTTCCGGGTCTTCGCCGGCTCTGATATCATGTACTGGATCGGCCTGACCCTGTTCCAGACCGGTCTGCCCTTCTTCGTCAAGGTCTCCATGGGCCTGGACGAGAGCTACACCATGATCTTCATGGGCGGCATGACCGTGCTCTCCGCCATCTTCTATCCCTTCGTCACCGGTTTCGTGAACAAGTTCGGCAAGAAGAAGCTGGTCATCTTCGGCTTCCTGGGGCTGGCCACGGCCTACCTCATCACCGCGCTCATCGGCATCCTCCCCCTGCCCGGCATCGTGTTCGGCGTGATCATCTGCATCGTCTCCGCCTTCCCCATGGCGCTGCTGGGCATCATCCCCCAGTCCGTGGTGGCTGACGTGGCCGAGGCTGACGGCATTGTCACCGGCGAGAACCGGGAGGGTATGTTCTTCGCGGCCCGCACCTTCGCCATGAAGTGGGGCCAGGCCATCGCCATGCTGGTCTTCACCTCTCTGGCCATCATGGGTACCACCCAGAACACCAACTCCAACGAGATCACCGCTTCCTCCCTGGGTCTGCGGGTGGTCGCCATCGTGGCCGTAGTCTTCTGCGTGCTGGGCGCCGTGATCCTGGGCCTGTACAATGAGAAAAAGATCATGAAGACCATCGGCGACAAGAAGGACGCCAAGTAATCACACCGAAAATCCAATTCCGCAAAAAAAGCATGGAGAAAACCTTTTTCTCCATGCTTTTTTCTTTCTTTTGCCGCTCAGCCGGCCAGGGCAGCGGCCACCGCCGCCTTGATGCGCCCGGTCTTCTCCGGGTCCAGGGCGATCGTCTCCGCCGCCGGGTCCTCCTCGGCGCAGGGCGGCTCGCCGCTGCCCTTGTCGTAGACCGCCCGGAAGTCAAAGCCCCCGTCGCTGAGCTTGTCCAGCCCCGCCGGACCGCACAGCAGGCCCGCCAGAGTCGCCGCCGTCAGGAAGCTTCCGTAGGGAGAGGCGTGCTCCCCGTCCTTCCAGTAGAGCTCGACCTCCGTGCCCCGGAAGCGCTCGAAGAGCTCCCCCACCGGCGCAAGCAGCGTCCCGTATTTCGCGGCAAGCCGCCGGTAGCAGCGGCAGTGGCGCTCCGCCAGCTCTGGCTTGGCCTTCTCCGCCCAGGTGCTGAACAGCGCGGGCCTGGCCCCGCCCTTTTCGCAGAGGGGCAGGATCGCCCGGAGGCCAGCCTCGGTGCTCTCCTCCCCCGGGAAGGGGTGGGCCTGCTGCTGGATCACGCAGAAATCATAGTGACCGTGGAGCAGGGCGAAGCGCAGGGCGAAATACTCCTCCCGGTGCCAGGCCAGGGAGCGCCCGGAGTAGGCCAGCATGGCGATCTCCGGCCGCTCTCCCGTGAGCTCGGCGCACATGCGGGCGAAGAGCGCGGGCATGTCGTTGAAATAGGTGTGGCTGTTGCCGACGAATAAGACGCGCATGGTCTCTCCTCCTGTCAAGGCGCCGCTTTTCTCACCATCTGTCGTCCAGCACCGAGAAGCGCCGTTCCTCCGGCGCCGGGGGGACGGAGCTTTGCTCCAGCCTCTCGATGCGGATCCAGCGGCTCTGCTCCAGGGTCTGCAGCGCCCGGTCGATCCCGGCCTCCGTGCCCTGCAGCTCCAGGGTCACGCTGCCGTCCGGCTCGTTGCGCACCCAGCCGGCCAGGCCCAGCGTCTCCGCCGCGTGGCGCAGCCGCCAGCGGAGACCTACGCCCTGCACCGCGCCGAAGAGGCGGTACCGCCGGCGAAGCACAGGCTCGCTCATGCCGGGCTCACTCGCCGATGTCGGCGCGGACGACCTTGCCCACGTTCCACAGGTAGGCCACCTTGCGGGCCGCCTCCAGCCGCTCAGCGGGGCTGTGAAACTCCGCGTGGGCGGTCTGGGCGCCGCAGTCCATGCAGGTGACCGACCAGCACCAGCCCTGCTCCTCCTCCAGCAGTCCCGGGCCCCCGCAGAAGGGGCAGTCCTGCAGCTCCAGCTCTTCGTGAATATTCATGTTCGTTCCTCCTTGGGTAGGCTTTTTGGATAGTATAGCACAAAACGGCGGAAAGGGAAACCATAAAGTGAAGCGGAAGCTGCGAAGATCGAGAAGGACGCACGGGCCCGGGCCCCTACGGGGAAATGTCGGTCCGCGGCCGCGCTTCTGCGGGCGTTTCTGCAGGCGCGTTTCTGCGGGCGCGTTTCTGCGGGCGGGCCTTGCGGAAGCGGGGGGATTTTGCTACAATACGAGGGAAGGCAAAGAGGCGGCGGCCTCCCGAAAGCCCCCTCTCGCGGGGGCGGGAAAATATCGAAAGCGAGCGTCATACCATGCGATACAAACACAGCAAACGGCGCGGGCAAAATATCGAAAGCGCGCGTCGGACCAAGCCATACAAGCACACCAAACGGCACGGCTTTCTGCTGGGCTTTGTGGATTTCTTCACCGCGGGGCTGTTTTTCCTGCTGTACATGCCCCTGGGCGGCCTGCAGAAGGAGCTGGAGCAGATCCTGGGTCACCCCATCGAGCCCTACCGGCGGGCCTACCTGCGAGGCATCCCCAACCTCTTCCTCTACACGCTGAAGTGGATGGCCCGCAACGCCGAGGAGCTGCGGGCAAAGGCCCGGGAGCTGGGCGTGGCGGGGCCCCACACCTCCTACCGGCACATGTTCGGCTGGAACGTCTTCGGCCTGCCCCTCTGCGGCCCCATGGTGGCCACCAAGCGCTTTTTCGACACCCTGAACCGGGTGGAGGAGGAGCTGAACCGCCGCGGCGAACAGTGACGCAGATCGGAGGGAATGCCATGGAGATTTTTGCCGCCCATGACCGGGCCGAATGGCGGGCCTGGCTGGCCGCCCATTCCGAAACGGCGGAGGAGATCTGGTTCCTCTTCCCCACCAAGGACGCCGGGGAGGAGAGCCTCTCCTACAACGACGCCGTGGAGGAGGCCCTCTGCTTCGGCTGGATCGACAGCACCAACCGCCGCCTGGACGAAGCCCACTGCGCCCGGCGCTTTTCCCCGCGGCTGCCCGGAAGCCCCTATTCCCGGCCGAATATCGAGCGGCTCCTCTGGCTGGAGGAGCGGGGCCTGCTGCTCCCCCGGGTGCGCCAGAGCGTGCTGCCCCTGCTGCGGGAGCCCTTCCGCTTCCCGGAGGACATTCTGGAGGCCATCCGGCAGGACGAGGCCGCCTGGGCACATTTTCAGCGCTTTTCCGAGCCCTACAAGCGCATCCGCGTGGCCTATATCGACGCGGCGCGAAAGCGGCCGGAGGAGTTTCAAAAGCGGCTCCGGAGCTTTCTGGACAAGACCCGCCGGGGCCGCCTCATCGTGGGCTACGGCGGGATCGAGAAGTATTACGGCGCGGACGGCGGCGGATTATAGTTTTCCGTTTCGCGCGTAAGAAGGGCCGCGCCATAAGGCGCGGCCCTTCTTTGCCGGTTTTCGGGCTCGGTTTTACTCCTCGCCCTTGAAAAGCTCCACCATCCGGCGGATGCGCTTGGCGGGCTTGGTCAGATCGTGGATGGAGCCGCCCCGATTCAGCGTGTCGATCAGCGCGGCGATGTAGCGGTCGATATGCACGGAGTAGTAATACTCCCGCTGCAGCAGCTCCGGCGTCTGGTACACCAGGTTGGTGGTAAACACCCGGTCGAACCAGCCGGCGGCGTAGGCCTTGTCAAACTTCTCCAGCCCGCTGGTGAAGAGGCCGAAGGTGGAGAAGAGGAAGACCCGCTTCGCCCCCATCTCTTTCAGCTGCCGGGCCGTGTCCAGCATGCTGCCGCCGGAAGCGATCATATCGTCGCAGACCACCACGTCCTTCCCCTCCAGGGAGCCGCCCAGAAAATCGTGGGCGATGACCGGGTTGCTGCCGTTGACGATGCGGGTATAGTCCCGCCGCTTGTAAAACATGCCCAGGCTGACCTCAAAGAGGGAGGCCAGGAAAATGGCCCGCTCGGTGGCGCCCTCGTCCGGCGCGATGAACATCAGATGATCCCCGTCCAGCACCAGGTCCTCGTACTCCGTCAGAAGGGCCTGGGTGAACTGCAGCGCCGGGGACACGTTCTCCATGCTCATCAGCGGCACCACGTTTTGCATCCGGGGGTCATGGGCGTCGAAGGTGATGATGCTGTGGACCCCCATGCTCTCCAGCTCCCGCAGCATCAGCGCGCAGTCCAGAGACTCCCGGGTGGTCTTGCGGTGCTGCCGCCCCTCATACAGGAAAGGCATGATGACGGTGATCCGCTTCGCCTTGCCGTTGCAGGCCGCGATGACCCGCTTCAGATCCTGATAGTGGTCGTCCGGCGACATGTGGTTGGTCTCCCCGAACATGCGGTAAGTCAGGGAGTGGTTGCAGACGTCCACCAGAATGTAGACGTCCAGATCCCGCACGGATTCGCGGATGATGCATTTGGCCTCGCCGCTGCTGAAGCGGGGGCACTCCACCTGGATGCGGGGATTCTCGCCGCCCCGCCACTCGCTCAGGATCTGGTTGATGCGGGAACCCAGCTTCTCCGCGGAGTCCAGAACGAGCAAGCCGATATCACCCTGCATGGTCGGACCTCCTTTCTCGTTTTCCCGCCGCGCCGGCGGGACGTTTATAATAGCACAATTTTATTGTAACACGTTTTCCGCAAAACACAAGCCCGCCTTTCCCTTTTGCCGCTCCGGGCGAAAAAAGGGCTTTGCCCCCTTTTCCTCGGGGAAAACTTGTGCTACAATGGCCTTCGCCTACCCTGCGTGGCGGCCAATGCGTTCCAAAGGATCTGAGTCCATGTCTGACAGCAAACAGAAAAGCCCCTTTCTCGAGGGCATGCGGGACGGCGTTCCCATAGGCCTGGGCTACTTCGCCGTGGCCTTCTCCCTGGGCATCGCCGCCCGAAACGCGGGACTGACGGCGCTGCAGGGCCTGGTGGCAAGCCTGCTCTGCGTGGCCTCCGCCGGGGAGTACGCCCTCTTCAACAGCATCGGCGCCTTCGGCGGCTTTTTGGAGATCGCCCTGGTCACGCTGGTGGCCAACGCCCGCTATTTCCTGATGAGCTGCGCCCTGAGCCAGCGCATCGACCCCAACATGCCGAACCTGCATCGCTACCTCTTCGGATGGGCGGTGACGGATGAGTTTTTCGGCATCAACATCGCCCGCCCCGGCTATCTGGAGCCCCGCTACTACTACGGCGCCATCGCCGTGGCGGTGCCCCTCTGGGCCGTGGGCACCGCGCTCGGGATCCTGATGGGCAATCTGCTCCCCGGCCGGGTAGTCAGCGCGCTGAGCGTGGCGCTCTACGGCATGTTCCTGGCCATCATCATCCCTCCCGCCCGGAAAAGCCGGGTAGTCGGGGTCTGCGTGGCCCTGGGCTTCGCGCTGAGCTGGCTGCTGTCGGCCCTGCCCGCGCTGGCCTTTCTCTCCTCCGGCACCCGCATCATCCTGCTGACCCTGCTGATCGCCGGGGGCGCCGCCGCATTCTTCCCCGTGGAGGAACAGGAGGCGCAGCCATGAGCAGGATCTGGCTTTCCATCCTGGTGGCCGCGGCGGTGAGCTATCTGATCCGGGTCCTGCCCCTGAGTCTGATCCGCAGGCCCATCCGCAGCCGCTTCATCCGCTCCTTTCTCTACTACGTGCCCTATGTGACCCTGGCGGTGATGACCTTCCCCGCCATCGTCCAGGCCACCGACCGTCTCTATGCCGGCGTGGCGGCCCTGCTGGTGGGTGTGGCCATCTCCTGGCGCAAGGGCAATCTGATGACCGTGGCCGCCGCCTGCTGCGCGGTGGTCTTCCTGCTGGAGCTGCTGCCCCTGTGAGCGGCGGCGAATCGGAATGAAACTGCCGGAGACGGGTCTGTGCCCGCTCCGGCAGTTTCTTAATTTGTCTGAAGTCCCTTGTCAAGCCCCTGCGCCGGGATTATAATTCCGGCAAAAGGCAGACCAAGAAAGGAAGGAACCATATGAACATGAAAAAGAACAACAATGGAAACCGGGCACCGGTTCTGGCCCTGGCCCTGGTCATGCTGCTGGCGGCGCTGCTGGGCGGCTGCTCCAAGGCCCCCGAGACCCCGGCGGCGGACGAAAACACCGTCATCATCGAGGCCGACAGCTCCACCGAGCCCACAGAAGAGACCGCCGCAGCGCCCGGACGGCAGGACGGCGAGCGCTTCGAGACCGTCATCATCCTCGAGGGCATGGAGGAGACCGTCCGCTATGAGCACATCCGGAACGAGACTCTGGGCTTCGAGATGGACTACGACTACGAGAATTTCGTGCGCCGCAGCGAGGCGGACCGGGAATGCTTCATCTCCGTCTGGGACGATCCGGAGCATCCCGAGAACTATCTGGAAGTGACCGCCCGGGCCGAGGACGCGCAGACCGCCGCCGACGCCATCGGCGCGGAGCTGTCCAAGAGCTACGAGATCCACCGGGACGACGCCTGTGTCCTGGACGGGGTCGGCGTCTGCATCCATATCGACGCCTCCGCCGACGTGGGCGGGCTGACCATGCCCGACCAGCTCCAGGCGGTGTACATCATCCCCGCGCCGGACGGCTGCCGCGTGGCCACCGCCCACTATGCCATTGAGGCCTCCGAGGGCTTCGGCCGCCGCTTCCACTATCTCATGCACAGCTTTACGGTCCTGGCGCGCGGCAGCGCACAGCGGATGACGGACACGCAGGCCCTCGCCGCCATCGAGAACTACTGCTACGCCTCCAACCCGGATCTGAAGGGCATCGTGGACGCCGGGCAGTATCCCGTCTCCTGGGAGATCGAGTCCTTCAGCGAGCAGGAGATCGTGGTGCTGTTCCGCTCCTACACCGGCGCGCTGATCCGCTATGCCATCGATCCGGTCTCCGGCCGGACCACGGTGACCGAGTTCGTCCCCGGCGTCACCGCCGCCGAGGAGCCCACCGAGGAGCAGCTCAACGCCTGGGACTACCTGGGCTGAACTACGGCAGAGTGCCGCACGGCCTCCGTCGAAAGCTCCTCGAAGGCGGAGCGGCGACAAAAAGCGCGATGCAAGTTTGCATCGCGCTTTTTGCGTCCCCGGGCTCGCCCAAAAGGGACGCGTGGGCGGAGGCGCTCAGCGATGGATATACATCCGCGTCATTTCCTCTTCCCCGTCCCCCTGAACCATGCAGAGAAACTGCCAGCCGTATCTCTCATAAAAGCCGGTATGATCCGTCACCAGATAGACGGGCGTGATGCCCTTGGCTCTCAGATCCTCTACCGTCTGATCGAGCAGGCGGCCCGCGATCCCTTTGCCGCGGTATGCTTCTTCCGTGTACACGGCGCAGACATTGGGGCTCAGATCTTTCCGGTCGTGAAAGTCATTTTCGATCACGCCCATGCCGCCGACGATCCTGTCCCCGTCCAGGCACAGATACCATCCGTATTCCGTTTCCCTGTCCAGATAGCTTTCCATGCACGCCAGATACGCCTCTTTCGGCACGCCCCATTTGCTGTGGAACCACTCCGCCGCCCTATCTTTCAGCGCGGGCGCGTCCCGCAGGGTGAGAAACTTGAAATCTTCCATCCCGGTCTCCTCTCCTCGATTCCGGATTGATCCATTTGAGTATAGCACAGACCGACGGCTATCACAATAGGAAAACGCCTTCGCCCCGGAAGTCAAAAGCGTTTTCCCGGATGTGTCAGTTCGCCAAAAGGGACGAAAGCATCGATCGCCCAAAGGCAGGGCCCGGACCGCACGGGGAGAAGCGCGGGATTGCTTAGTCTTCTATCGTCCGGAACAGGTTCTGCTTGCACTTGACGCTGTACTGCAGGGTGTAGGACGCGGCGCCGGAGTCCAGGGCCGCCTGGATGGCGGCGATCTCTTTTGTGACGTCTTCCAGATTCCTGTACCAGGCAAGGAAGGTATTCTGCGCCCCCCACGGGGACTGCTCTTTTCCGTCCGAGGCATACAGTGCGAAGCGGGGACTGTTTTTGCCGCCCTTGAACTGCTGCGAACGGGTTACTTTTGCCGCGTTCAGGATCACGCCCTCGTGGGGCGAGACGATCCGGATCGTACCGGGAGCTTTTCCCTCCTCGGAAACGGGCGTCGCCTTCTCCTCTCCCAGCAGGCTGTCCAGGGAGATGTTCAGCGTTTTGGACAGGAGCAGAAGCTTGTCGACCTCTGGGTAGCCCTCTCCCAGCTCCCATTTCGACACGGCCTGTCTGCTCACGCCAAGCAGCTCCGCCAGCCCTTCCTGGGAGAGCTGATTCTTTTTGCGGATCGTCTGCAGATTTTCTCCAAAACTCATGGGATCAACCTCCTTCTGCCGAGAGCATACCGCTCGAAGGGCAGATTTTCCACCAACCTCAATTTGCCTTTCCGCAACTTGAAGTTGCGTTTTCTGTTATGCCCGGTCCCCGCGGCAAATCCAGGCGCCTGCATGGATGATATCTTGATGATACGATGATTATACGATATGTCCGCGATAATAACAAGTAAGAGAACTGCAGGCTTTTCTTGATAGGATTGATCCTTTGCGCTACAATGTATATGAGCCCAGCCTTCATTCCCTCTAACGGCACAGAGTTATCGCAGACTTGGAACAAGGTCTGGGTTTTTTGTTATCGTCAGGCAAGCCAGCGATCCCAACGAATCCCCAAAGTTCTGCCGTCCATAAAAGGGCAAAAAAACTCCTCACCATTTGGTGAGGAATTCATGGCGGACGATACAAGACTCGAACTTGCGGGCGCAGGCCGCTGCGCGTCCGGCGTCCGCTGCCAATCCGCCCGCTGCGCGGGCTCAAATCGAGGTCACAAGTTCGAGCCGCCTCTTTCAGCAAAAAGAAACAGCCACCCTATCGGGTGACTGTTCTTTTTGGTGGACGATACAAGACTCGAACTTGTGACCTCCCGCACGTCAAGCGGATGCGCTACCAGCTGCGCCAATCGTCCGTCAGCTTGGATAGAATACACCCGTTTTGCGGCTTTGTCAAGCCCTTTTCCGCGGGAATCGTGAAAAATGTTTTCCGCGCAGGGCGGACAAACCGGGAGGGGCAAGCCCCACCCCTAAGGCGTGGACGTGTTTTTGCGCGCACAAGCGGGCCGCCGGGGAGCCCATGGCCGGGCCTCTGCGGCGAAGCCGGAGCTTTGTGTGGGCGTGCGGCCAATTCCTGAATCCCCCGCACGGCGCAGGCCGGTGTTTCTCCGGGTCCGCGGGCGGCAGGCTGCCGCCCCTGCGGGAGACCTCATCCGTCATCCGCCTTGCGGGAGACGGCGGATGCCACCTTCCCCGCGCGCGGGGAAGGCTTTTTCGCTTCTGTCCGTTCTCCCTTTCATCCGTCTCGCCCTTATCCGTTCTCGCTTCTTCAGTTCTCGCTGCGGACCTTGTTGTGGCTGGCAAAGAAGAGCGCCAGCGCGCCGGGGCCCACGTGAGAGCCGGTGACCGGCTCGTACTCCACGGTCAGGATCTCTCTGGGCGGGCGGTTCCGGTTCAGCAGCTGCGCCAGATAGGCGGCGTCCTCCCGGCAGCCGGCCTGGGCGATGCCCACGGTCTGCTTCTCCGGCTCCACCGCCAGCTTGTCATAGCGGGCGGCCAGCTCCTCGATGGACTTCTTCCGTCCCCGCACCTTGGCGAAGGAGACGATCTTGCCCTCCTCGTTGCCCTTCAGCAGGGGCTTGATGTTCAGCACCATCCCCACGATGGCGGCCACGTTGCTGAGACGCCCGCCCCGGCGCAGATGCATCAGATCGTCCACGGTGAAGACGTTGAACATGCGCTGCACCAGATCCCGCAGCCGGGCCGCGGCCTCCCCGGCCTCCAGCCCCTCGTCCCGCAGGCGGGCGGCCTCCAGCGCCACCAGGCCCTCGCCCAGGGAGGCGCCCAGGGTGTCCACCACTTCGATCTTCCGCTCCGGATACTGCTCCAGCAGCATCTGGGCGCCGATGCGGGCGGAATTGCAGGAGCCGCTGATGCCCGAGGACATGGCCACGAACACCACGTCCTGCCCCTGCTGCAGATACGGCTCGAAGAAGTCCGCATACTGCTGGGGGGAGATCTGGGAGGTGGTGACCTTCATGCCGCTCTTGATTTTGGCATAGAAGGCGTCCCCGTCAAACTGCTCGGTGTCCAGGCAGGTGTATTCCCTGCCGTCTATAAAATAGGGGAAGGCGATGACCTTCAGGTCGGCCTTCTTCACCTGCTCGCTGGGCAGGTTCCCGGACGTATCGGTGATGGCAGCAAAGCCCATACTCATTTCCTCCTTTTCGAGACACAGCGCATAGGCGCTCACTTTACAGTCCCAGCCTAACGCGCCGGGAGAAAAAAGGCAAGCTACCCTCGCTCTCTCCCGCCCTACACCCGCCTCTCCCGGGGATAGAATGGAGAAAAATGGAACTCTACGCATCGTAGAACCCCAGTGTTTGCAGGGCTTTGCGGGTTTTGGGCGGGATCTGCGCCGGGATTTGGCGCAGGCGCCCCGCCCCTCTCAGCCCAGGGCGTTTCGCAGCTCGCCCCAGAGCTCCACCAGCCAGAAGCGCAGCTCATAGCCCTCCCCGCGGGTGACCAGGGCGTAGTCCGCGGGGGCCAGGGTCCGGCGCAGCTCCTCCGGCCGGGCCGCATCCAGGCAGAGGGTGGGAAACACCACGCACCACCAGTTGCGGCCCCGGCCCTCCCCCAGGCTCACCCGCAGAGACTCGTAGCGCCCCGCGGGCAGGGTGAAGCCGCCGTAGCTCCGGGCGGGATAGTCCTCCGGTCCCAGACTCACGGTGACGGGGCGGCCCTCGGCGGCGGAGGCGGCCGCGGCGGCCACGCCCTCCAGCTCCCCCAGAAGGATCGCCCGGGCCTCCGCCGGGTCGGAGGCTTCCGACAGCCGGGGGCGCAGGTAGTCCAGCACCGCGTCCCGCACCCGCAGCTTCAGTCTCTGCTCCGCCTCGTCGTCGCTGACGGCGATCACGTGCAGCCGCAGCAGCCCCGCGGCCAGACGCCGCTGCCGCGCCCCGGCCCAGGTGCCCCAGAGCAGGGTCAGACACAGGGCCAGCAGCGCCGCCGTCTCCCAGGGTCTCATTCTTCGATTTTCCATAAAAACACCGTCCAAACTATGTAGATGCACATAGTATGGACGGTGTTTTTCGATTTGAAACCGGGGGCGGGCGGCGAGAGGCGCAAAACTCTACTCCCCGCGGGGGACCGGCTTCGCCGTGCGGCAGAATTTGTACTCGCCCCGCAGGGATTCGCAGGCCCGCTCCGCGTCCTCCGCGCGCTCGAAGACGCCGAATACCGCGGAGCCGGTGCCGGTCATGACGGCGCCCAGGGCCCGGTAGTCCAGCAGGCGGCCCTTGATCTCCGCAACGGTGCGCAGGCGCCGGTCGTCCACGTCCTCGAAGACATTGTACATCCGGCGGCAGAGGGCCCGCAGATCCCCGGCCTCCACCGCGGCCAGCAGCCCCGCCGTGTCCGGGTGTATGCGCACCGGGCTCGCGTCCAGCTTCTGGTACAGCTCCGGCGTGGAGATGGAAAAGCCCGGCTTGCACAGGGCGAAAAAGCAGTCCGGCATGGGGCGCAGATCCCGCAGGAGCTCCCCCCGGCCCTGGGCCAGGGCCGTGCCCCCCGCCACGCAGAAGGCCACGTCCGAGCCGATCTGCTGGGAGATGCGCTCCAGCTCGGCGCGGGAAAAGGGCGTGTCGTACAGCCGGTTCAGCCCCCGGAGCACAGCCGCCGCGTCCGCGGAGCCGCCGCCCATGCCGGCGCCCACCGGGATCTCCTTGCGGATGTCGATCTGCAGGCCCTGGCCGCTGATCCCCAGGGCCTCGAAGAAGCGCAGCGCGGCCCGCACCGCCAGGTTCCGCTCATCCCCGGGGATGAAGCGCAGGTTGGACGAGGCGAACACCTTGCCGTCGTCCCGCAGACGCAGACGCAGCTCGTCCCCCACGGAGACGGTCTGCATCAGCATGGCCAGGTCGTGATAGCCGTCCTCCCGCCGCCCGGTGACGTCCAGGGACAGGTTCAGCTTGGCCCAGGCTCTTTCCGTCGTCTCTCTCATGGCGCGGCCTCCTCGCTTGCGAGGGCAGGGGGCGCGCTGTCATCCTGAGCGAGGCCCTCGGGCCGGGTCGAAGGATCTTCCTCGGCGGGGGCGGGCGATTCATGAATCGCCCCTACGGGTTCGATGGCGGATTCGGTGGCGTCCTCGGTGGGGTCGTCCGGAGCCGACGGTTCTCCCTCATCCGCCCCAGTGTGCGCACTGGGGCATCTTCCCCCGCTGGGGGAAGGACACGGGCCGCCGGGGGCGCTGTCATCCTGAGCGGGGCCCTCTTGCCGGGTCGAAGGATCTTCCTCGGCAGGGGCGGGCGATTCATGAATCGCCCCTACGGGTTCGGCGTCGGGTTCGATAGCGTCCTCGGTGGGGTCGTCCGGAGCCGACGGTTCTCCCTCATCCGCCCCAGTGTGCGCACTGGGGCACCTTCCCCCGCTGGGGGAAGGGCACGGGCCGCCGGGGGCGTCGGCCCCTACGGGGGCGTTGGGTTCGTCCGACAGCGGGCCGCCGGGGGCGGGTGCGGCGTCGGAGGCGTTGGAGGCGGTTTCCGTTTCCGAATTCTGAATTCCGAATTCCGAATTTGCGGCGGCCGGCTCGAAGAGATAGACCCGCAGCTCATAGGGGCGGGTGGTGAAGCCGTTGGCCACCACAAAGTTCCACTCGTAGTTGCCGAAGGCCAGCGCCTCCTCCGTGAGGACGACGCCGTCGGGGGCGCGGAAGCGGATCTGCTCATCGGTGAAGGAGCAGATCACCAGCAGCTTGGAGCCCTCGTAATTGCGCTCGTAGACGTATAAATGCTTGTCCTCCGGCAGAAGCTCCACATAGTCGCCCCAGAGGGCCACCGGATGCTTCTTTCTGAACTGCAGCAGCCTGCGGTAGAAGTTCAGGATGGAATCCGGGTCCTCCTCCTGGGCCGCCACGTTGACGCCGGTATAATTTTCGTTGACAGTGAACCAGGGCGTGCCGGTGGTGAAGCCGGCGTTTTTCTCCGCCGACCACTGGACCGGGGTGCGGGCGTTGTCCCGCGCGCCCTCCTGCACCGCCTTGAGCACCTGCTTTTTGGGCAGAAGCTTTTTCAGCAGCCGCACATTGTTGCGGGTCATCACGTCCGGGTACTGCTCCACAGAGGGCAGGCGCAGGTTGGTCATGCCGATCTCCTGGCCCTGGTAGATAAAGGGCGTGCCCCGCTGCAGCAGGACCATGGCCGCCAGCATCTTGCCGCTCTCCCGCCAGTACTTCTCGCTGCCGTAGCGGCTGATGATGCGGGGATGGTCGTGATTTTCGAGATACAGCGCGGGCCAGGCCCGGCCCTGCAGCTTCTGCTGCCACTGGGAGAAGGCCTTCTTCATCTTCCGCAGACTGAAGGGCCGGCGGATCATATCGGTGGCCAGACAGTCGGCCTCCATGTGGGAAAAGCCGATCATCTCGTCCAGCACCGGGTCGTCCTCCTCGTCGATGTAGCGCAGGGCGGTCTCCGGCGTGGTCATGGGGCTCTCCCCCACGGTGAAGCAGTCGTAGTGCTCCAGCACCTCCCGCTTGAACTCCCGCAGATAGTCATGAGCGGCGGGGAGATTGGAATAGTATTTCATGCCGTTGGCCATGGGCAGGGGCGGGAAGCTGTCGGGCAGGCCCTCCTGCTTGGCGATGAAGGTCACCACGTCCTCCCGGAAGCCGTCCACCCCCAGGTCCAGCCAGAAGCGCAGGATCTCCTTCACCTCCCGGCGCACCTTGGGGTTCGCCATGTTCAGATCCGGCTGCTTTTTGGCAAAGAGGTGGAGATAGTATTCGTCCAAACCCTCGTCATATTCCCAGGCTCCGCCCTCAAAAAGGCTGGTCCAGTTGTTGGGGGGCTTCCGCTTGCCCCGGACGGTCTTCCCCGGCCGCCAGATGTAGTAGTCGTGATAGGGGTTGTCCTTCCCCTTTTTGCTCTCCAGAAACCAGGGGTGCTCATCGGACGTGTGGTTCACCACCAGGTCCATAAAGACCCGCAGGCCCCGCTCATGGGCGCCCTCCAGCACCTGCTTGAACAGCTCCAGATCGCCGTAGTCCGGATGGATGTTCTTGTAGTCCGAGATGTCGTAGCCGAAGTCCGCGTTGGGCGAGGGATAGAGGGGAGAGAACCAGATGGCGTCCACCCCCAGGCTCTTGATGTAGTCCAGCTTGGAGAGCACGCCCCTCAGATCCCCGATCCCGTCGCCGTTGCCGTCGCAAAAGCTGCGGGGCCAGATCTGGTAGACCGCCATCTCTTTGTACCACTGTGTCCGCGCCATGGTGCATCCTCCTCCGTGAATCGCTTATTTGCTTTGTATTTTACCACATGGGCCGCCCATAAGCAACCGAAAAGCGCCCCCCTCCCCCACAATTCTTCAAAAAATTATCAAAATGTTGACAAAACGGTAAAAATGTGTTATGGTAACCTCACATCATTGTAACAGCTCTCGATCTGCCCTGCAACAGGGCCAGGAAAGGGTAATCTTCATGAAAAAGCAATGGATCTCAGCGGCGCTGGTTCTGCTGCTGATGCTTCTGATCCCGGTGGTCGCCTGCGCGGACGTGATCTATCCCGCGCCGGAGGATTTCGTCGTGGGCGAGGAGGTGGACCACCTGCTGGCCACCCTGGATCCCGGCGGCACCGCCTGGACCGATCCCGCCCAGCTCCCCCCCGGCCTGCGGCTGGAGACGGTGGAGACCGAGGTGGGCGTCAACGTATATCTGCGGGGCGTCCCCACGTCCCCCGGGGTCTACGATCTGTTCATCCGCTATAACGACACGGAAAGCCTGCTCACCGTCACGGTGAAAGCGGGCGATGCGCCTGCGCCCGCGCCGGTCAGCGTCGCGGTGGAGACCCTGCCGGACAAGACGCTCTACACCGCCGGGGACCTGCTGGACCCCGCAGGGCTCAGCCTGCGCGTGCAGATGAGCGACGGCAGCAGCCGCCTGGTCACGGAGGGCTATTCCCTCTACCCCATCCATCTGGAGCAGGCCGGCACCCGCATCATCGAGGTGAATTACGAGGGGCTGCTCTGCTACTTTGAGGTGGAGATCGAGCCCGGCGCCGAGGTCATCGAGGGCATCGGCGTGCTGACCCTGCCCAACCAGATCATCTATGAGGTGGGCGACACGCTGGATCCCACGGGTCTCTCCATCCGGGTCTACACCAACAACGGCACCCGGGACGTGGTCGAGGGCCTGCTCTGCGAGCCCATGGTGCTGGACCAGCCCGGGCAGCAGCTCATCACCGTGCGCTACGAGGACAAGACCTGCAGCTTCACCGTCCAGGTCCAGGAGGAGGCGGCCCCCGCGGCCATCGCGGTATACCGCCTGCCCAACAAGCTGGACTACCAGGTGGGCGAGACGCTGGACACCCGGGGTCTGGTGCTGGTGGAGACCGGCGGGGACGCGCCCAGCTTCCTGGAGGAGGGCTTTGAATGCCGGCCGCTGCTGCTGGACCGGGCCGGAAGCCAGGAGATCGTTGTGAGCCGGGGCGAGCTGCAGTGCAGCTTTCATGTGACCGTGCGGGAGGTCCCCGCAGCGCCGTCCCAGGGCGGCTCCACGCCCCCCACGGTGCTCCCCTCCCAGTCCGACGTGCCGGAGCTCCGGCCGGGGCCGGAGCTGATCCCCTCCCGGGAGCCCGCCGGCCAGGCCCAGTCCGGCAAGCTTCTGGTGGGCGTGATCGTGGCGGCGGCTTTCCTGGCGCTGCTGGTGCTGGTCGGCTACGTGCTGCTGATGAAGCGCAGCAGCAAGGAATACGCCGACTCCCTCCGCGCGGCCTTTCGTAAAAAGAAGTGAAAAAGCATCAAAAAAGCCGGGGAGACGGACCGTCTCCCCGGTTTTCTGCGCGGGCGCGGAGCGAAAAAAACGGACCTCGAAGCAATCCGGTGCTCCAGCGGATGATTCGCTTGCATTTGTGCCTTGCGGGGGATCGGCGCAAATCAAGGAATCGACCAGTGTTTGCACTGGTGGATGCAAGCCGCCTGTGTGGCTTGCGGACATGATTCGAATCCCCGCGGGTGCTCCAGCGGGGATTCTTTGCATTCCGTTTTCCCTTGCGGGGGACGGGAAAACGGAATCAAGGTATCCACCAGTGTTTGCACTGGTGGATGAAAGCCACCTAAGTGGCTTTCGGACTTGATTCGAATCCCCGCTGGGCACAAAAAAAGAAGACCCCCCTTGGGGGGGGCCTTCTTTTTTTGGTGCTCCAGCGGGGATTCGAACCCCGGACACCCTGCTTAAAAGGCAGGTGCTCTGCCTGCTGAGCTACTGGGGCGTGGCTGGGATGGCGGGACTCGAACCCACTATATCGGAGTCAAAGTCCGGTGTGTTACCATTACACTACATCCCAATATGCAGGGAGCAGCGGCGTTTTTCCGTTCTCCTGCTGAAACAGGCCGGCGCAGCCGGCCTGTTGTTTGTATATGGGGTGGGATATGGGGCTCGAACCCACGACACCCGGAACCACAATCCGGTGCTCTACCAACTGAGCTAATCCCACCATATTGTTTGTCCGCCGAGAGGGTGGACAAGAGTCTGCGCCGAAGTCGCCGCCACCCTCTGGCTTTGGCACGCCAAGAGGGATTCGAACCCCCGACCTACTGCTTAGAAGGCAGTTGCTCTATCCTGCTGAGCTATTGGCGCATGTGCGCTGCACCCGCCGCGCTCATATGGAGCGGGTGATGGGAATCGAACCCACGTATCCAGCTTGGAAGGCTGGTGTTCTACCATTGAACTACACCCGCATGGGCGGTTCCACATTCAGCCAAGAGATAATACCATAACTCCCGCCCCCGTGTCAAGAGCTGTTTTTCGCTTTTTTGAAAAAACGCAGCCGGGAGCGGCGCAGGGACCGCGGGAGGGGGAAGCTCCTCCCGCGGCGGGAACCGTCGTCGTTCCTTCTTATCCTTTTGCCTCGGGGAGGCCGGTGGCGATGCTGTTGAGCACCGACAGGAGCGCTGCCAGCGCGGCGCCGGACAGCACCAGCAGCCAGTCCACCTCCTGCAGCAGGGCGGTGGTGCCGATGGTGGCGGCGGCGGTCTGGCACAGGGTCCGCAGGGCGCGGATCCAGGCGGCCTTCCAGAATGCTTTGCTCATATTATTATTCCTTTCCTTATGGGCTTCCCCTCTGGGGAAGCTGTCCGCGAAGCGGACTGATGAGGTTCCTTTCCTTATAGGCTTCCCCTTTGGGGAAGCTGTCCGCGAAGCGGACTGATGAGGTCCTTTCCTTATGGGCTTCCCCTCTGGGGAAGCTGTCCGCGAAGCGGACGGATGAGGTTCCTTTCCTTATAGGCTTCCCCTTTGGGGAAGCTGTCCGCGAAGCGGACGGATGAGGTTCCTTTCCTTATAGGCTTCCCCTTTGGGGAAGCTGTCCGCGAAGCGGACTGATGAGGTTCCTTTCCTTATGGGCTTCCCCTCTGGGGAAGCTGTCCGCGAAGCGGACGGATGAGGTTCCTTTCCTTATAGGCTTCCCCTTTGGGGGCATGCGGGCCGTCCGGGGGACGGCCCCCACGGCGGAGGCCAAGGTCATTCCTTCATTCCTTCATCCCCCTGTCCCCGCCGCCGGGGCGCTCAATAGCGGTGGGCGGCGGCGTTGATGTGCTTTTCGATGCGGGTGATGGCCTCGGTGACGGGGCCGTTGCAGCCCTGCTCCTTCAGGCCCTTGAGACAGGCCAGCACGCCCCAGGTCAAAAGCTGCTGCTCGTCCTGCAGGGCACGGATCAGACCGTCCTGCCGCTGCTGGCGCTTCACAAAGTCATAGCCCTTGAAGAGATAGCCCAGCAGGGCCGCCAGCGCCGCGATGCCGCCGGCCAGGCCCACCACCGTCTGCCAGGAAAGCGTGAACTGCATATCCTCACCCCCTCAAAAGCGCCGACCAGCTTGCCGGCCCCAGGATTCCGTCCGGCTCCAGGCCCCGGCGGCGCTGGAATGTCAGGAGCGCGGCCAGGGTGCGGGGGCCGAAGTCCCCGTCCGCCCCGTCCGGCCCCACCCGGCAGCCCCGCAGGACCAGCAGGGCCTGGGCCGCCCGGACGAAGCCCCCCAGGGAGCCCTCCCGCAGCAGGGGCAGCTCCACGGTGCAGCGGGGCGCCTCCTCCGTCTCCTCGGCGGGGGGCCCGGCGGCTTGCGCGGCGACTGGAGCCGCCTCCGTCGCCGCGGCGACGCTGGCATAGTCCGGCAGGCCGTAGCCCCGGATGAAGCGGCTGTCCAGATCCCGGTACAGGCAGCAGACCGCGTCGCCGCAGTTGCCCTCGATGAGGGTGAGGCGCTTGCCGTCCAGCCCGGCCACCAGGCCCACGTGGTCCGGCGCGCCCAGGCAGTCCCCCTCCCCCGGGTCCTGCCAGTCGTAGAAGATCAGGTCCCCGGGGCGGGGCCGATAGTCGTCCCGCTCCGTCCAGCGGCCCGCCTCGCGGTAGAGCTCCAGCATGGGGCCGCAGCCGCACTCGGGGAAGAGGATCCCCGTGAGGCCCCAGGCCTGGGCGCAGGCACTGATGAAGGCGGCGCACCAGGCCTCGTCGTAGCCCAGGCGGTAGCCCCGGGGCAGGGGCCGGATGCTGTTGTAGAGGTCGATGATCTCCCGGTGGGAGCCGTCCGCCTCCTTGCGGCCCAGCCAGCTGCGTGCCTGCCGGACCACTTCGTTTCTCAGTTCGTTTTCGGTCATGGGTATCAACTCCGTTCCGTGCTCAGCATCCGTGTTCGGAAGCTGAACACGCAAGCTGAAAGCCGCGCCGTCACCAGTAGTACAGGTCCACGCTGTACTCCACACCTGCCAGGAAGGCACTGCCGGTCTGCGACCGAACGCCCAGGCGGATGGTCTGCCGGTCGTCGGAGACCCCGGGGCGGTAGCTGCCCTCGTAGCAGTAGGTGCTGGCCACGGCTCCGCTGCTGTTGTAAAATCTGGTACAAGCCAGATAGTTGTCGTATCCGTCAGTGTTGGACATAGGGCCGTTCAAGGTCTCACAGCCCAGAGAGATGGTTCCGTTGGTGGGGGCGGCGGGAAAGTCGTCCATATCCGCATGCACGACAATGACCTTGGGCACTTCCGGGGCCCTGGGATTCTGCAGATACTCTGTGCGGCCGGAACTGCTCTTTTGAAAGCGATAGCTCTTTTTCACCACGCCGGGGATGGCGTCGACGGCGTCGCCGAAGCCGAGGCCACACTGCAGATCAAAGGGGATCAGCCCCGCGGCCCCGCCCCTGGCCCGGATGCGGCTGGCGGTGTAGTCCAGCGCATCGTCCAGGGCGGCGGAGTCCACCACTTTGTCCAGAGGCATCAGTAGCTCCCCCCTTCCCAGACCGCCAGGGCCGCCGGGACCACCAGGCCGTCGGCTCCCACCTGCAGGAATTTCCCCGCGTTGGCCGCGCCCTGGTCCCGGTCCAGCTTTTCCCTTCCGAGCCCGGCCGCCCGGGCTTCCAGCTCGTCCAGAAGCGCCTGGGCCTGCGCGCTCTTCTGCACCCAGTTCACATAGCCGACATTCTCGGTGTAGGCGTAGTCCTGGGGCTTGGGGCGGGGGCGGACGGGGAAGGACTCGATGAGGGCGGTGAGCCCCTCGTCCTCCTGCAGGTAGACGGAGACCTGGATGGGACAGGAAAACTGCAGCAGGAAGTTCGGCACCCGGCAGGTCCAGCGGGAGCCGTCCTGCTCTGCCGGCACCACCAGGGCCCGGGAGAGCTCCGGATTGGAAAAGTGCAGGAAGGGCCGGCTCTCGCAGCCCTCGACGCGCAGGACGCGGTCCGCGTCCCACTGGGTAAAGCGGGGTCGACGCCCCTGGGAATCGGTGATTCGGATGCTCATGAACTCTCCCTCGCGTTTCTCAGAATGACGATGCCGGAGCCGCCCTTCCCCGGGCCGGGGAAGTTGCCGGGGCTGCCGGTCTCGTTGTTGCGGCTGGCGCCGCCGCCTCCGCCGCCGGTGTTGGGGCAGCCGTTTTTGGCGTCCAGACTCTCGTCGGTGCCGCCGCTGCCGCCCGCGCCGCCGCCTGTGGCGCCGCCCGCGCCCGCGGGCAGGAGCGTTCCGCCCCAGACGCCCTTGGCGGCCCCGCCCCCTCCGCCGGCGCCGA